>SFLS01000006.1 GCA_004554485.1 Oscillospiraceae bacterium
CCGCGGCGCCCACGTACTGCTGATCACGCTGGAGGGGCTGGAGATCGACCCCGACTGCTGCGATGAGCTTCTGCGGCTGCCGGCGGTGGAGGACGAATATGTGCCGCTGCTGCTGGTGGTCACCCTGCAGCTGATTGCGCTGGGCGCCGCCGAGGTGCGCGGCTGTGATGTGGATAAACCCCGCAACCTGGCAAAAAGCGTGACGGTGGAATGACTGAAATACAAAAAAGGGGACCCCGAACAAGGGGTCCCCTTTTTATGTGATTGTCCCACGCGGGCCGTGGGCCTACTCCCTGGGATAGCCCTGCGGATTCTGCTGCTGCCAGCGCCAGGTATCGCGGCACATTTCCGGCAGACCGTACCGCGCCCGCCAGCCCAGCAGCCTTTCGGCTTTGCCGGCATCCGCCCAGAATTCCGGCAGGTCGCCCGGACGGCGGGGGCCCACGACGAACGGAACAGCACGGCCGCTGGCCTGCTCGAAGGCGGCAATGACCTCCCGGACGCTGTAGGGGCGCCCGGTTCCCAGGTTGATGGCGGCCGCGCCGGTATGCTCCATGGCGTATTGCGCCGCCAGCCGGTGCCCGGCGGCCAGATCCATGACGTGGATGAAATCCCGGCGGCAGGTGCCGTCCGGAGTGGGGTAATCCCCCCCGAACACGGTAAGCCGCTCCCGGCGGCCCACCGCCACCTGTGCGATGAACGGCATGAGATTATTGGGGATCCCCAGGGGGTCCTCCCCGATGAGGCCGGAGGGGTGCGCCCCAATGGGATTGAAGTACCGCAGCAGCACCGCCGAAAAGCCGGAATCCGCACGGCAGAGATCCTCCAGCATCTGCTCGATCACCGCCTTGGTGCTGCCGTAGGGGCTGGAGCATTGCCCGCGGGGCATCTCCTCCCGGTAGGGGATGGGATTCTGCGAGCCGTAGACGGTGGCGGAGGAGGAAAAGATGAACCGGCTGACACCCGATTCCCTCATGCACTCCAGGACGGTCAGGACAGCATCCAGATTGGTGCGGTAGTAGGCCAGCGGTACTTCCACCGACTCCCCCACCGCCTTTTTGCCGGCAAAATGGATGACGCAGTCGATAGTCTGTTCGGCAAAGATACGCCGGACGGCGGCAGGGTCGGTCACATCCGCCGCGTAGACGGGAAAATCCCGCCCTGTGATGGCCTTTACCCGCTGCAGGGCCACCGGGCTGCTGTTGGAATAATCATCCGCCACGACGATATCACAGCCGTTCAGAAGCAGTTCCACGGCGGTGTGGCTGCCGATATACCCGGCGCCGCCGGTGAGCAGTACAGTCATACGATATCCCCTCCCGATGGATCTTTGGCTATTATTATACCGCCGCAGCCGGCCGGAAAGCAAGTCCCCCGCCGCAGCGGGGGAGACAGAGCGATTCGACCCTCAGCGGCGCTCCACCGGGATGCTGATCTCGGTGACGAACTGGGTGGGATCGTTGGTAAGACCGTAATCGATCATGGTGATCTCCCGGGAAAAGCCGGCCACCGAAAGCCCCTCGCCGGTAAGGTAGTCCATCAGCTTGCGGTACTGTGCCGGGGATGCGGTGTGGCTGCCGCAGAACCGCACCGAGACCGCCGTTACTGCCGGCAGCCGCTCCACCCGGCCGTCAAAGCGGTCCTCCTCATCCAGCAGGAGAAAGACGCCGTCGTACTGTTCAAACGCGCCGGCGCAGAGATTTTGGGGGGAAATGCCGACCCCCACTTTGCCCAGAAACACCGCCGTTTCCGGCTGGCGTTCCTCCAACCGGCGGATGGGCCTTTCCATATCCAACGCACTTTTGATCTGCAGGGCGCACTCCAGCCAGGCCAGCCGGCAGGCCGGCAGCTGACGCAGCGTGATCTCATCCAGCCGGGAGGTGCGGGCATCCTGCAGCTGGCGCAGGCGGTTTTCGATTTTGCGCTGGATGACGGCAAGCTGCTGCTGCTTTTGGGCGACCGCCTGCTTTTGTCGGCGCAGCATCTCCTCGATCACATCAATCTCCTTGTTGTGAAGAAAGGCGGCAATCTGCGGCAGGGGCATATCCAGTGCCCGCAGATAGCGGATGGTATTGAGCGGTTCAAACTGGCGGGCGCTGTAATAGCGGTAGCCGGTGTCGGGATCGACGTATTCCGGGGTGACAAGGCCCATGGCTTCGTAGTGGCGCAGACTGCCGACACTCAGGTGGAACATCCGGGCCATATCACCGATGGAAAAAAGATCGTTACGTTCCATGCAAACCTCCCTTCTGCGCCGCCCGGGGACGGCGTGTAATGATAAGATAGGCAATAACACAGATGATGACCGACACCAGCGAGGCCGCCGAAGTGGACAGACCCATGGGATACAGGGTATCGGGGAAGTATATCGAGGTTAGGTAGGCCCCGGGGACGCGCACCAGCACAATGGCAAGAATATTGTGCAGGAAAGACAGCCCGGACCGGCCGCAGGCACAAAAGTATCCACTGAAGCTGAAGTGGATGCCGGCAAACAGGCAATCCCAGATGTAGCCCCGCAGGTACTCCCCGCCCATCCGGACGGCTTCGGCCCCGGCGGGATCGGCGGGATCGGTGAAAAGCGCGACCACCTGCCCGGAAAAGAACTGCATGAAAATGCCGCAGACCAGGCCGAAGCCCGCGGCGATATAGATGGCATAGCGCAGCGTCTGGCGGGCACGGTCCTCCCGGCCCGCGCCGATATTCTGCGCGCCGAGCGCCGATACGGTGGACAGCATGGAGGACGGCACCAGGAACAGAAAGCAGATGATCTTTTCCACGATGCCGACCGCGGCGGCGTCAATAAGCCCGCGGCGGTTGGCGATGATGGTGATGAGAATGAAGGCGATCTGGATCAGGCCATCCTGCAGCGCCACCGGCACGCCGATGCGCAGAATCTGCCCCATGACCGGGCGACGGGGTTTGAAATCGCTTTTTTGCAGCGGGACGCCGGTATGCCGCCGGTGCATGGCAAAGAGTGCCGCCGCGACGCTGACCGCCTGGGAAACGGTGGTGCCCAACGCGGCGCCGACCGGCCCCAGCCCCAGCACACCGATGAACAGGTAATCCAGCCCGATATTGGCCGCGCAGGCCACCGCGATGAAGTACATGGGGCTTCTGCTATCCCCCAGGCCCCGGTAGATGGAGCTGAGGACATTGTAGGCGGTAATGAAGGGGATGCCGATGAAGCAGACGGTGAGATAGGCGACGGTCCCTTCCACCGCCTGCTGCGGGGTGGACATGACCGCCACGATGGGCCGCACCAAAAACAGCAGTCCTACCGTAAGGACGAGAGATACAGCCGTGAACAACATGACGGTATTGCCGATATCGGCGGCGGTCCTTTGGCGGTCCCCCGCGCCGACGGCGTGCCCGATGCTGACGGTGGCGCCCATGGCAAGGCCCACCAGCATCACGGTGAGCATATGCATCACCTGGCTGCCGACCGAGACCGCCGTAGTGCTGGCGACCCCTTCGTACTGGCCGATGATGAACAGATCCGCCATGCCGTAGAGGGTCTGCAAAAAGTAAGAAAACAGGTAAGGCAGCGAAAAGCTGAGGACGCTTTTCCATACGCTGCCGGTGGTGAGATTGCGTTCCATTGTGATGCTCCGCGGCCGGGCCGCCGTTGCGGGGAGGGGTGCAGAGTTTTCCTCCCGGGCGGCCGGGCCTTTACCTTTTAGCATATCATAAAGTCTATCATTATTGTAGAGTCAAGGGGAAAATTGATTGAAAAAGGTGAAAAATCCCCTGCCGGTGGCAGGGGATTCTGAAATGAGCAAAACGGTTCAGGAACGCTTGTCCCGGTCGTGATTGAGCATATCGATGAGGGCGCTGATATCCAGATCGTCATTGACAGGCTCCGGTTCGGTCTGCGGCTCCACTTCGGTGATCTTATCCTGCGGGACCTCGTTATCCACCGGGGGAGTGGGGATGCGGAACCCGGATTCATGGTCGAAGTTGGTGGCGATGACCACGATGCGGATCTCATCCTGCAGGCTTTCATCAAACGCGACGCCCCAGATCAGGTTGACATCCGGGTGGGCGGCGTCGTGGATCATCTGGGAGGCGTTGGTGATATCCTCCAGGTCGACATCGGGCGGCACCAGGAAGTTGACGATGACGCCGCGGGCGCCGTTGATGGAGGTTTCCAGCAGCGGCGAGGCGATGGCCATCCGGGCAGCCTCCTCGGCCTTGTCGGGGCCGCTGGCCTGTCCCAGACCCATGTGGGCGTAGCCGGCATCCTTCATGATGGAGGTGACGTCGGCAAAGTCCAGATTGATGATGCCGGGGATATTGATGAGGTCGGAGATGCTCTGCACCGCCTGCAGCAGTACCTCATCCGCCTTGGCAAAAGCGTTGGCTAAGGTGATCTTTTCCTGCGAAATGCTGCGCAGGCGCTCGTTGGGGATGACCAGCAGGGCATCCACGTGCTCCTTGAGCCGCTCGATGCCGGCGGTCGCCTGATCCATGCGGCGCTTGCCCTCGAAGGAAAAGGGCTTGGTGACCACACCGACCGTCAGAATGCCCATATCGTGGGCGATGCGAGCAATCACAGGGGCCGCGCCGGTGCCGGTGCCGCCGCCCATGCCTGCCGTAATATATACCATATCGGCGCCGCGCAGCACCGAGGAGATCTCGTCTTCACTTTCTTCCGCCGCCTTTTCTCCCTTGACAGGGTCGCCGCCGGCGCCCTGCCCACGGGTGAGTTTATCGCCGATATGCAGCTTATAAGAGGCATTGGAAAACCGCAGCGACTGATTATCGGTATTGACCGAAATAAACTCCACGCTGCTCATGCCGGACTGGATCATCCGGTTGACGGCGTTTCCGCCGCCGCCGCCGACGCCAAGTACCTTGATCGAGGCCATTCTCTCATAATCGTTATCCAGTTCTATATTCATCATCCGCACTTTTGCCTCCTCGTAGAGTTTTCCTTTTTTATCATAGCAGAATAAAGCGTAAAATGCAACCCATATGCGGTATATCTGCTACTCTTTCCCGCCGATCACAGCAAGATATTGTGCATCGGCAACTTCGGTAAGCGAAAGCCGGCGGGCAAACGCCCGACCGCTGACCGATACGTCCAGATAACCGACATAATCCGCCGCCAGCTCGTCCCGGAGGATCCGGCGGGCTGTCAGCAGCTTGGTTTCCAGGTCGTATTCGCTGCCCAGGCGCAGCTGGATGCGGTCCTGATAGATGGCGCGGTAGTTCTGCTTTTCGCTGATATCGATGTAGCCGATCTCCGGCAGCATCCCTGCCTCTTCCAGCGCACGGCGTACCTTTTGCAGTCCTTCCAGCGTCTCGTTCCATTCCTCCGACAGCTGTTCCCCGGCGGCATAGCCGGAAAAATCGGCGCCGAGCAGCAGACAGGTGTACTCCGGCAGGGCAGCGCATTGCTCCAGCACCCGTCCGTCCTCCGAGAGCGTGGTGACCCGCCCCTGGCTGCCGATACAGGCATAGACCGTATCAAATTCCCGAAGCTCCAGCTCCAGCGTATCCGGCAGGCGGCGGTGGACCGTCACCGAGCTGATATAGGGACACAGGGCGGTGATACGCTCGTTCAGCTGCTTTTGCGAGACGGTAAAGAGATTCTGCTCCTCCCCCACCGCGGCGGCTTCGATGATCTCCTCCGCCGGGTAACGGGTGGTACCGGTCACGGTGATATTGCCGACACGGCAGAACACCGACAGGCAGAAAAAGCCCACGCCGCCCAGCACCGCCAAAAGCAGCAGCAGAAAGACCGCCCTGTGCCGGCGACGCTGCTTCTGTTTTCTGGTCTGCTTTGCAGTCATGGACTTTGCTCCTTTTTACAAATTAGACTTCCACGGGGGTGATGGCGGCGCCCAGACCCGCCAGGGTGGGGACGAAACCGGCATAGCCCCGCTCGATATGGGAAACGTCAGTCACGGTGCTTTGGCCCTCGGCGGCCAGTGCCGCCAGCACCAGCGCCGCACCCGCCCGCAGATCGGGACAGGCGAGCGAGGCGCCCTGCAGCCGCGGCACCCCCGAAACGACCGCCGTGCGGCCCGCCGCCGTGATATCCGCGCCCATCCGCCGCAGTTCCTCCACATGGGCAAAGCGATGTTCAAACACCGTTTCGGTCAGGGAGGTGAAGCCGTGGGCGCCGGCGGCCATCGCCATAAAGACGGCCTGCAGATCGGTGGGAAAGCCGGGGTACGGCAGGGTTACGATGCTGCCCATCCCCAGCAGGCGCGCGGGAGCGGTCAGGCTGACCGACTCTGCGTCGGCCGTGATGCGGCAGCCGGCCCGGCGCAGCGCCGCCAGCGGCGCCGCCAGATGCTCCGGGCGGGCGAAAACGGTGATCTCCCCGCCGGTCATGGCGGCCGCAGCCAGATAGGTGGCCGCCTCGATGCGGTCCGGCAGAACGGTATGGCGGCAGCCGGTCAGCTCCCGGCGGCCCTGTACCAGCAGGACACCGTCGGTGTCGGTTTCGATCCGGGCGCCGCATCCCTGCAGATACGCAATAAGGTCGGTGATTTCCGGTTCCCGGGCCGCACCGGTGATGGCGGTTTCCCCCGGTGTGCCCGCCGCGGCGATCAGCAGATTTTCGGTGGCGCCGACACTGGGATAGGGCAGCTGCACGGCCGCGCCGTGCAGCCCGTGGGGAGCGGTGCAGCGCAGGGTGTCGCCCTCTTCTTCGATGACCGCGCCCATCTGCCGCATCGCCAGCAGGTGCAGGTCGATGGGACGACCGCCCAGCGAGCAGCCGCCCGGCCGGCTGAGCGTCACAAGGCCGCATCGCGCCAGCATCCCGCCCAAAAACAGGATGGACGACCGCATGGCCCGCATCCACTCAACGGGGATATCCCGGCAGCCCTCATCGATACGGGTGAGGGTAAGGGTGCTCTGCTGCCTGTCGACCGCGATCCCCAGGTGGCGCAGAATATGGCAGCTGACTGCCACATCGCTGAGCGTGGGGCAATTTTCGATGACCGAGCGGCGGCACAGCACCGCCGCCGAAAGAATGGGCAGCACCGCATTTTTGGCGCCGTGCGCCGTTACCGTCCCGGCCAATCTGTTTCCCCCTACGATCTGATACGCCCGCACGCCGGCATCGCTCCCTCTCAGGTTTTTTCAGCCTTTCGGCTCTTCGGGAGCATCCTATGCTTTGGCGGCAAAAGGGGTGAAAAGACAGGCCCCGGGGCTTATTTTTTGCGGCTTTGGTACAGTTTGAGCAGTTCTTCGGTAATATTGCGGCAGGCGTTGGGCACGCCCAGTTCGGCGGCGGCCCGCCCCAGCCGGCGCAGCCGTCCGGGGTCTTCGGTCAGCTCTTTGACCGTTTTGACCAACATTTCACCGGTCAGGTCCTTTTCTTCGATGACCACGGCGGCGTGGTGATCAGCCAGCACCATGGCGTTATGATACTGGTGGTTTTCCGCCACATTGGGGGACGGAATAAGTACCGACGCGCGGCCCACCGCGGTGATCTCCGCCAGCGTCATGGCGCCGGCGCGGGCGATCACCAGGTCGGAGGCCGCCAGGCAGTCCGGCATATCGTGGATATACTCCCGGATATCCAGGTTGGGATTGTTTTGATAGGCCACGCCCTTCTCCCGCAGCAGTCGGGGCAGCAGTTCCACCCCGTAGCGGCCGGTGGCGTGGATGTGGTGCAGCCGGCCCTCCGGAACGTGCCAGGCCATCAGTTCCGCCACCGCCTCGTTGACGGTCTGCGCCCCCAGGCTGCCGCCGAAGGAGAGCAGGCAGATCTGCCCCGGCGCAACACCCAGCCGCGCGCGGGCGGCTTCCCGGTCGGCGGCAAGCACCTCCGGACGGACGGGATTGCCGGTGACGATGTAATCGCCGCGGGGCGGCAGACGTTTTTCGGCTTCCGGCACCGCCAGGAGGAAACGGTCCACCTTATTGGCGACCATGCGGTTGGAAACGCCGGGGAGGGCATTGGCCTCGTGGGTCATACAGGGAATGCCCTGCCGGGCGGCTTCCAGCAGAATGGGCGCGCTGATGTAGCTGCCGGTGCCGAACACCACGTCGGGGGCAAACTCCCGCAGGAGCCTGCCGGCACGGCGGCGGGCGGTCATCAGCAGACAGACGCTTTGGCAGTTGTAGCGGATGTTGCGCCAGGTGAGGCGGCGCTGGATGCCCAGCGAACGGAACGGGGCAAAATCAAAGCCGGCGCGCGGGACCAGCGTCGCTTCCATGGCGTCGGGATTGCCGGCAAAGAGGATACGGCACTCCGGCACGCGCTGCCGCAGCTCGGTGGCGACGGCCAGCGCGGGATTGATGTGTCCGGCGGTACCGCCGCAGGCGAAGAGGACTTTCATGTTATGCTACTCCTTTTCCACTGTCGTTTGGCGGGAGACCGACAGAATGATGCCCATTTCTCCCAGCAGGATGGCCAGCGCGGTGCCGCCGTAGGAAAAGAACGGCAGGCTGATGCCGGTGGCCGGAATGGTATTGGTGACGACCGCCATATTGAGAATGGCCTGCACCCCCACCTGTGCGATAAAACCGGTGACCAGCATGGCGCCGAAGCGGTCGCGGGCCTTGATGACGATGGTAAAGCCCCGCCAGATGAGCAGCGAGAACAGCAGAATGACCAGCAGCGCCCCTATAAAGCCCAGTTCCTCACAGACCACCGAAAAGACGAAGTCATTTTGCGGCTCCGGCAGGAAAAGGTACTTCTGGCGGGAGTTGCCGATCCCGGCGCCCATCAGACCGCCGGAGCCGATGGCATACAGCGACTGCAGGGTCTGGTAGCCGGTCCCCAGCGGGTCGGAGGACGGATCCTGCCAGATGGTGATGCGCCCCATGGCGCGCTCGTGCAGCGAGGGGATCAGCATGATGGCGGCAACGCCGGCCGCGACCAGCCCGCCCGCGGCGGCGATCCATTTGGCGGGCAGACCGCCCACCACCAGCATGATGCCGCCCATGACCACCAGCAGAATGGTGGCGGAAAGGTGCGGCTCCTTGACGATGAGTCCGGCGTAAACGCCCAGTATGACCGCAAAGGGAAAGATGCCGTAGCGGAATTGCCCCAGCTTTTTCTCGTTGGAGACCAGCAGGTGGGAAAACAGCAGAACCAGCGAGAATTTGGCCAGCTCCGAGGGCTGGAACTGGAAGTTGCCGATGAAGATCCACCGGTGGGCGTCATTGACCTCCGGCATGAAGTAGCAGAGGACGAGCAGCGCGGTGACGACCGGGAACAGCGGCCAGGCAAGCTTGCGCCAGAAGTGGTAATCCATGCGGGAAAAAATGAACATGGCGCAAAGCCCTGCTACCGCCCACACCAGCTGCCGGGTAATGTAGTGGAAGCTATTGCCCTCCCGGTAATAGCCCTGGGCATAGCTGGCGGAAAACATCATAACAAGGCCGAATACCAGCAGCAGCAGGACCAGCACCATAAAGGTGAGGTCCACGCTGGTGTTTTCGTACCGGGGGAACAAAGCCCGAAGCCCGCCGCCCGATTGTTTCCTATGCTTTTTGGCCAATGGGTCGCCACCTCCCCGGTAGGGATGAAATGGGTTCCGGCCGTATGCCCGGCCGGGCTTAGATAAAGTTGAGCGCCAGAATGCCCAGCGCGCTGCCGATGGCGGTAATGACCGAGAACATCACTACGATCTGTTTTTCGGTATAGCCGCTCATTTCGAAATGATGGTGAATGGGGCTCATCTTGAAGATGCGCTTGCCATGGGTCAGCTTGAAGTAGCACCGCTGCAGCAGCACCGAGCCGATTTCGATGACATAGATGATGCCGAACAGCACCACAAAGAAGGGCAGCCCGGTGCCGAAGGCCAGGGCGATGACCATCCCGCTCATAAAGAGCGAACCGGTATCCCCCATGAATACCTTGGCCGGGTAGTGGTTCCAGATGAGAAAGCCGATGCAGCCGCCGCCCAGCGCCCCTGCCAGGATGCCCATCTCCCCCATGCCCAGCAGGTAACAGAAGATGAGGTAGCCGATGGACAGCACCAGCGTGACCGAGGAAAGCAGTCCATCCAGACCATCGGTGAAGTTGACGGCATTGGAAAGGGCGATGATGGCGAACAGGGCAAACACATAATAGAATACCCCAAAATCCCAGGAACCGATAAAGGGAATGGTTACCACCGTGGAGCGGGTGCCGCTGAGGTGCAGCAGCACCAGATAAACGACGCCGAACAGGATCTGCAGCGCCATTTTCTGCCGCTCGGTCAGGCCCTCGTTCTGTTTTTTTACTACCTTGAGGTAGTCATCCAGAAAGCCGATGCCGCCGAACAGCAGCGCCAGTACCAGGCCGTAAAACATCCTGGCGCGCATGATAGCCGCCATGGGATCGCCCACGGTATCGGCGTGCAGGAACAGATAGGCCACGACCACCGCAATGGGGATCCCGATGATGAACATCAGGCCGCCCATGGTGGGGGTCCCCTGCTTGCCCTGGTGCCACTTGGGACCGATCTCCAGTATAGTCTGCCCAAAATGCAGGCGGCGCAGCATCGGCAGCAGCCAAAAGCCCCCGACGGCGGTGATCACACTGGCCATCAGTACGGCCACAATGACAGCGGTAATATTCATGATGCACTTCCTTTTTTGTTATGCGTGATACTCGCGGTAAAACGCGGCGATGACCTCATCCAGCGCCATTCCATGACTGGCCTTGCACCAGATGACATCGCCCCGGTGAGCCGTAGCGGCAAGATAGCGGGCCAGTTCCGTTTTCTCTTCAAAGTGGTGGGCTTCCATTCCCGCGGCCTGCGCCGTCCTGGCGGCCAGCCGCGCCTGCTCGCCCCAGGTCAGCAGCAGGTCGATGCCCTTTTCGGCGCACAGGGCGCCGATCTCGCGGTGGCTCTGTTCCGTCACGTCGCCCAGCTCCAGCATATCCGCCGCCACAAAGATGCGGCGGCCGTTACAGGGGAACTGCGCCAGCGTGGCGATGGCCGCCCGCATGGAATCGGGGCTGGCATTGTAGCAGTCCTCCACCATGGTGACGCCCTCGTGCTCCACGACCCTTTGGCGCCGGCCGCTGGGGGTGTAGTTTTTCAGGGCCTCGATGGCGGTTTCGGCCGGGATGCCCATGGCGCGCCCCGCGCCGAAGGCTGCCAGCGCGTTGAGGACCAGGTGCTCGCCGGTACCGGGGATAGTGGCCCGCCAGCTTTGGCCCTCGGCGTGCAGCATAAAGTTGGTGGAACCCGGCGCCGTGCTGACGATGGTCGCCGTGATATCCGCCCGGCGGCTTTGCAGCCCGTAGCGAATCACGCGCAGCCGGGGGATCTCCACCTGCGAGAGCAGGTCGTTATCATCGCAGAGCAGCAGCACCGCCCCGTCCGGCAGGGCGTCCGCCAGCTCCAGCTTGGCCTTGAGAATATTTTCCCGGGAGCCGAGCCGTTCGATGTGCGAAACGCCCACATTGGTGATAATGCCCATCATGGGGCGGGCGGCATAGCAGAGATCCCGGATCTCGCCCGGCGCACTCATGCCCATTTCCACCACCGCAACCTGCGTCTGAGGGGTGATGCTCATCAGCGTTTTGGGCGCGCCGATCTCGTTATTCTGATTGCCTTCGGTTTTGATGATGCGAAAGGCGGAAGCCATGACCGCCGCCACCATTTCCTTGGTGGTGGTTTTACCTACGCTGCCGGTAATGCCGATGACTGCGGCCGGCATTTTGCCGCGGTACAGCGCCGCGATCTCCAAAAGGGCGCGCAGGCTGCCGGAAACCCGAAGCACCCGCCCGGCGGGGGTATAATTGCCGTCGTGCTCCGCCACGGCCGCCTCAGCCCCTGCCGCCAGCGCCGCGTTGATGTAATCATGGCCGTCCACCCGCTCGCCCGGCAGGGCGATGAACAGCGCCCCCGGCCCGGCCTCGCGGCTGTCGGTGATCACCCGGGTGATCTCCCGCTCCTGCGTGGGGGGAGGGCAGCCCAGCGCCGCAGCTATTTCTCGCAGTGACAGTTTTTCCATGGGATTCTCTCGCTTTCCAATATCGCTGTAACAATCTCCCGCTCGTCAAAGGGGAGGGCCTTTTCCTGAATGATCTGCGTCGTCTCATGCCCCTTGCCTGCCAGCAGGAGCAGATCGCCCGGCTGCATGGACGCTATGCTTTGGCGGATCGCCTCCCGCCGGCCGGGAATTTCGGTATAGACTGCCATATGGGGCAGCCCCGAAAGGATTTCCCGGCGGATCGCGGCGGGGTCCTCCCCCCGGGGGTTGTCGTCGGTAATGATGAGACGATCCGCCCAGCGGGCCGCAGCCCTTGCCATCAGCGGGCGCTTGGTACGGTCCCTGTCGCCCCCACAGCCGAACAGCACCAGCAGCCGGCCCCGATGCAGCCGCCGCAGGCTGCCGAGGATGTGGTCCATCGCATCGGGAGTGTGGGCATAATCCCGCATAATCATGCGGCAGCACCCGCGGTACAATAGCTCCGCCCGCCCGCTGACCGGCGGACAGCCCGGCATGGCGGCGGCGATCTGCGGGGCGGTAAGACCCAGCGCCAAGGCGGTTTCGGCCGCGGCCAGTGCATCCAGCAGAAACACCTGACCGGTAAAAGGGACGGTAAGGCACTGTCCCCGCCAGGGCATCTGCCCCATTCCCGCCCGGCAGCAGTACTGCCACGGCAGATGATACGGGATAAACGGAACGGTAAGCTGCTCCAGCAGCCGACGGCCGTAGGGATCGCCGGTGTGGATGACCGCCTGCCGGCACTGGGTGAACAGCCGGGCCTTGGCGGCAAAGTAGCGCTCCATATCCCCGTGGTAATCCAGATGGTCCCGGGAAAGATTGGTGAACACGGCGGTGTGAAAAGGAATCCCCGCTGTCCGCCGCTGCGCCAGCGCCTGGGAGGAGACCTCCATCACCACGGTGGTAACGCCGTCCTCCGCCATTTGCCGCAGCGTGCGGTGCAGCTCCACCGGCGGAGGGGTGGTATAGGGATTGGGCCGTACATGACCGCCCCAGGCAATGCCGTCGGTGCCGATGCGGCCGACCCGTTCCCCGGTGCTTTGCAGCAGCCAGCAAAGAATGTGCGCCGTGGTGGTTTTGCCGTTGGTGCCGGTAATGCCGACAAGCCGCAGCCTTTGGGCGGGGCAGCCGCAGCAGCGGGCCGCCAGAAACGCCAGTGCCTCCCTGGTATCCGGGACAAGGACCTGCCGGGGCAGGCCCAGATCCCGCTGGACAACGACGGCGGCGGCGCCCCGGCGCAGCGCATCGGCGGCGTCTTGGTGACCGTCGTGCCGCTGCCCACGGATACAGACGAAAATTTTATCTTTGACATCCCCGCGGCTGTCGGCGGTGGGTTCCCACGCCGGCGGCAGCGATTCCAGACTTCCGATGCTTTGAACCTCCCGGGCGGGATGGTTCGGCATATCTGGCCTCCTGAAGCACTATGGGGTTTGGGGCGGGGCGGTATTGCTGAAGGTGACGGTGATGAGCGTCCCGCGCGGCACCTCGGTGCCGGGGGCGATGCTCTGCTCGACAGCGACAGCGGTCTCGCTGATTTTGCCGATGCCGTCGGCATCGAGGTTCAGCCCCGCGTTGGTGAGAATGGTATTGACCACCTGCCCCGACTTGCCCCGGACATCCGGTACGGTGACCGTCTGCCGGCAGGATTCCTCATCGGTATACAGGATGACGGTGCTGCCCTTCTGGATCACGGATCCGGCAGCCGGCACCTGGGCGATGACGGTATCCCCGCCGCCCACAATGGTGGCGGAAAGCTGCTTTTGGGTCATGGCCGCCATGCCCATGTGGGCGCTTTGGCCCACCGCGTTGGGGACGGTGACATTGATGACGGAAAGCTCTTCGGCGGTGTAGTTGGTCTCCACACCGAGGTACGGCAGGATCTCCGAAAGGATGGCCCCGACGACGGGCGCCGCCACGGTGGAACCGTACAGGTCGGTTTCGTAGGGTTCATCCAGAATCAGCAGGACCGCCACCTGGGGATTATCCATGGGGGCGACGCCTGCAAAGGAGTAGGTGTAGTAGCCGCGGTCGGAATCCAGCTTTTCACTGGTGCCGGTTTTTCCGCCGATGCTGTACCCGGGAACGGCGGCGTTCTTACCGGAACCGGCGGTCACGACGCCCTCCATCAGTTTGCAGACCTGACGGCTGGTTTCCTCCGAGATGACCTGTCGGCGCAGGGTGGGTTCGGTGACCGAAACCACGTTGCCGCCGCTGTCCAAAACCTTATCCACCACATACGGCTCGTACAGATAGCCGCCGTTGACCGCCGCCGAAATGGCGGTAATGAGCTGGATGGGGGTCACCTTGAAGCTCTGGCCGAAGGAGACCGTTTCCAGGTTGCCCTGGGTGGAATTGAGCTGGGCTTCGCTGTAAAAGTATCCCGATTCCTCGCCCGGCAGGTCGATGCCTGTGGGTTCGGTGAGGCCGAAGGATTTGAAGTAATTGTAGAAATTGGTGCCGCCGATCTTTTGACCGATCTGCATATAAGCAGGGTTGCAGCTGTTCTGCATGGCCTGCGCCAGCGTCTGCAGACCGTGGCCGGCGTGCTTCCAGCAATGCTTGGTGATGCCGCCCGCCACAAAGGAGCCGGTGCAGTTGAAGCTGGAGTTGAGGGTGACGGCGCCGGTTTCCAGCGCCGTTGCGGTGGTGATGATCTTGAAGACCGAGCCGGGCTCGTAGGCCTCGTTCACCGCCTTGTTGCTCCACTGGATCTGCTGCTCGTAGGCAAAGGCCTTTCGGTATTCTTCGCTGCCCTGCTCGTATTCCGAAAGCTTCATCTGGGAGATCTCGGAAACGATGGCCTGCGGGTTGTTGGGGTCGTAATCCGGCATGGTGGTCATGCCAAGGATCGCCCCGGTATTGACATCCTGCACGATGACGGTGGCCCGGTTCTGCACGGCGTGCTCGGTCAGGGCGGTGGCCAGGTGCTTTTCGATGACCGACTGGATGTAGCTATCCAGCGTCAGCACCAGGCTGTTGCCGTCTTCGGCGCTGGTGATATCCTGATAAGTGTAGGGCATATCGGTGCCCCAGGCGTTTTTGGCGGTGACCACCTTGCCCGGGGTGCCGCTGAGGGTGCTGTTGTAGTAGGCTTCCAGTCCGTAAGCTCCCTCGTTATCGGCATTGACAAAGCCCAGTACGGTGGAGGCCATGGTGCCGTAGGGGTAGTAGCGGGTGCTATCCGGCAGCAGCGTTACCCCGTCGATATCGTGATCCAGGGCGAACCGGTAGGCCGCGTCGGCGGTCTCCTTATCCACCCGGCTTTTGATGATCTGATAAAAGCTCTTTTTGTTGGAGGCGCGCTCCAGGATAAATTCCCGGTCCACCCCCAGCAGCTCGCTCATACCGTCCGCCAGCAGCACCGCCTGTTCATCGGTGATATCCGCCGGGGAAAAGATGACCCGCCAGGAGGTAGCGGAGGCAGCCAGCACCTGGCCGTCGGCGGAGTAGATGGTCCCGCGGTTGGCATTGATGGTGGTGGCGCGAAGCTGGCGGCTCATGGCCTCCTGCTTGTAGGCTTCGCCCTCCACCAGCTGCACCTGATACAGGCTGCGGATGACAAGCCCAAAGCCCACGACAATGAGCGCCGCTGCCACCAGAATGGCGCGTCCACGCATTTTTTTGTTGGGAAGAGACGCCATACCGCACCCCCTTTCTGACCGGATGAAAAAAATGTCGTATCCCCGTAAAATGGCGCGAAAGAGGTAAGACAGCATCTTACCTCTTGTGGTCTGAACACCCGTTACAGTCTATTTTACTTGATCCGCAGGTATTCCAACGCGGTATCCATGCGGTCGATGAACTGCTCCAGCAACGAGCCGGAGGGCGCCGCCTGCGTGCGGGTCACTGCGTCGGCTTCGTTCAGCCGGATGTAGGTGGTCTGATAGCCCTGCACCTTGCAGAGCCCCTGCCCGGCCGCATAGCTGTCGACCTCCTGCGCCGTCCGGGCCGTCAGCTTGCCGCTGAGGTAGCTGTGCTCATCCAGCAGGGCGGCATACAGGTCGTTCTGGGTCTGAATCTCATTGCCCAGTTCGATGGTGGAAACATTCTGGTACAGCACCATGGCCAGGAATACCACGATGAGGACGGCGCACACCGCCAGCCGGCGCATGGCGCTGCGCTGTACCGCTTTTTGGGTTTTTGCCTTTTTCCGAAGGGCAGGGGCGGGCTGCGGCTTCCGGACCGGCTCGGCCGGGATTTCATAAAGGGAAAGATCGTAAGCTTCGGTGGTGTTCCAGCGGGAATTCATTTGCCGCCCCTCCTTTCTGTTTTGGTAGGATGCCGCGCCGCAAAAGGGGCCGCTGGCGCCGCATCAGAGTTTTTCCAGTATTCTTAGCTTGGCCGACCGGCTGCGGCTGTTCTGCGCCAGCTCCTGCTCGTCGGCTTCGATGGGCTTGCGGTTGACCAGACGCGCCCTTGGGCTGTTGCCGCAGACGCACACCGGAAATTCCGGCGGGCAGATGCAGCCCCGGCAGTACTCGGCGAATTTCTGTTTGACCATCCGGTCCTCCAGCGAATGGAAGGTGAGGATGACAAAGCGCCCGCCGCCGTTGAGGCAGTCAAAGGCGGTATCCAGGCAGCGGGAAAGCTGGTCCAGCTCGCTGTTTACGGCGATGCGCAGCGCCTGGAATACCCGCTTGGCGGGATGTCCGCCCTCCCGGCGGGCTGCCGCCGGAATGACGGCGTAGATCAGATCGACCAGCTGGCCGGTATGGGTAAAGGGCTCTTTTTCCCTTTGCGCAACGATTTTTTTGGCGATGGGATAGGCGAAGCGCTCCTCGCCGAATTCCCGGAAAACGCGGGCCAGACTTTCGGCATCCCAGGTATTGAGAAGATCGGCGGCGGTGGCGCCCTCCCGGCTCATGCGCATATCCAGAGGGGCATCCACGCTGTAGGCAAAGCCCCGCTCGGGGTTATCCAGCTGATAGGAGGAGACCCCCAGATCCAACAGGATGCCGTCCACCCCGCCTATCCCCTTTTCCGCCAGCACCTCCGGGATCGAAGCAAAGTCCCGGTGTAGGACCTCGGCGACGGGATACGGCGCCAGCCGGCGGGTCGCTTCCGCTACGGCGTCGGGGTCCCGGTCAAAGCTGAGCAGCCTGCCGGTGGTCAGCCGTTCGGCGATGGCACGGGAATGTCCCGCGCCGCCGGCCGTGCCGTCAATATAGACGCCGTCCGGCCGAATGGCCAGCCCCTCGATGCACTGCGGCAGCATGACCGAATAATGCGAAAATTCCATAACGCCTCCTCAGAACTCCAAGGAGTCCAGCTCCTGCGCGACGCTTTCGGAGGTAAGGTGGCCGATGTAGCTCTGCCAGTGGTTCACATCCCAGATCTCGGCATGGTCGGAAGCGCCGGTCACGATGACGTCCTTTTCCAGGTGGGCGTATTCCCGCAGGTGGGGCGGCAGCAGGATACGGCCCTGCTTGTCCGGTTCCACGGTAACGGCGTTGCTGAAAAAGTACCGCTTGATGCTGCGGCCCCGGCTCATCGGCAGCTGGTTGATCCGCTGTTCCAGCTTGTCCCATTCTTCGGCGGAGTAAACGGCGACGCATTCATCCAGCCCGACGGTGAGAATGAAGGATTCCCCCAACTGTTCCCGGAAACGCGCGGGAAAATTGATCCTGTTTTTGGGATCGATGCTGTGCTCGTACTGTCCCATCAGCATAACGGATCTTTTCCCCCTTTCCGGCTAAAATAGGCGGCAAAACAGGGCTGATTTTCCACTTCAACCCACTTTTCACCACTTACAAGCTGATTATAAGATGAAAAAAAAGGCTTTGCAACAACAAACTGTTGTTCGCGATAGGCGGACAACTTTGCAATACCCCAATATCTGCCCATTGGCTTGCCAAATTTCCGGAATTCTTCCAATTTTTTCGTCGAATTGTCCACAATTCCGGCGAAAATTTAGTTGATTTTGTCGACGGCTATTTTACCTTTTATTTTTCCCAAAAAGTCCCTGCCGGACAGCAAAAACGCCGGCCGGAAAACCCGGTCGGCGCTGCATTGGCTGTATGTAGGGACGGCTGTTATTTTTCTTCGCTTTCGGCGGGGGGCTCCCGCAGGCCAGCCTGGCTGGCCGCATCCGCCAGCGCCTGCCGCGTCCCGCTGATGCTCCCCAGGCTCCTGGCAATGACCTCCTGGCTGGTGCGCAGCATATTTTCGGCAAACTCGTAGCTGGCCTGCTTCATCTCCCGGCTGCGGGTGCTGGCCTCGGTACGGATGGCGGTGGCCTTGGCCTGCGCTTCGTTCACCGTCTGCTCCGCCTGCTTCTGGGCGTCCTCCACCAGCTGCTGCGCGCGGCTGCTGGCATCGTTGAGCAGCGCCATGGCCTTGGCGTTGGCCTGCCGCACAATGCTTTCCTGCTCCAGCAGCTGCTTGGCGCGCTCCTCCGCCTTGCGGATCAGCGCTTCGGCTTCGCCCTTGGCCAGCGAGAGGATCTGATTGCGGTCCGCCACCACGGCGCGGGCCTGCTTGATCTCGTTGGGCATATTCATCCGGATGGAATCGATGAGATCCCGCACCTTTTCGGCATCCACCACACAGCGTCCGCCGGACAGCGGCAGACTCCACGAATCCTCCAGCAGCTCATCAATATCGTTCAGGATACTTTCGATGGTATTCATAGATTCCCCTCCCTGGTCATTCTTCGGTAACGGTTTGTGCCGGAATACGGTAAGCGGTGAGCTTGATCTTTCCGTAGCGGTATTCCTTTTTGATGTGAAAATCCCCCGCCTGCGGCGGCAGCGTTTCATCCACGGCGGTTTCGCACAGGATCACCCCGCCGGGGGACATTTTGGGCGCCAGCAGCGGCAGCACCTGTTCCAGCAGGCCGGCGTGATAGGGCGGGTCCAGCAGCGCGATATCGAAGCGCTCCCGCGTGCCCCGCAGAAAGCCGACGGCATCCATGGCCGCCACCCGGCTTTGGGCGGCCAACCCGGTATGCTGCAGATTCTGCCGGATCACCTCCTGCGCTTTGCGGGACTGATCGACAAATACGGCCAGACGGGCGCCGCGGCTGAGCGCCTCGATCCCCAGCTGTCCGCTGCCGGCAAACAGATCCAGCACGGCCGCGCCCTCCACCTCGAACTGGATGATGCTGAACATTGCCTCCTTGACCTGATCGGTGGTGGGGCGTACCTCGCGGCCCTCCAGCGTATTCAGTTTACGCCCGCGGGCGGTTCCGGTAATTACGCGCACTTTGCAAATTCTCCTTATGATACACTACTCTTACAATATAGTTTTTCCCGCTTTCTGTCAATCCCATCTGTCGAAAAAATCAATCTTCCGCGGTGGGCTCCCCGTGCAGGCAGCGGTACAGCGTCTCGGCCGCGGGACGGGTCATCCCGGGCGCCGCCGCCAGCTCCTCCACCCCGGCGGCCCGAACCGCCGCCATGCTTTTGAAGTGCCGAAGCAGGCCGGACGCGCGCTGCGGCCCGATGCCCGGCGCCTGTGTAAGGGCGGAGCCGACGCCGGCCCTGCCGTGCTTTTTGCGGGAAAAGGTGATGGCGTAGCGGTGGGTCTCATCCTGGATTGCGGTAATGAGCTGAAAGGCGGACTTGTTGGAGCGGATGGCGATCTCCTCGTTTTCCGCCCGGATGGCGCGGGTGCGGTGCCGGTCATCCTTGACCATGCCGAACACCGGAATGGAAAGCCCGAACTGCTCCGTGACCCGGCGGGCGACCGCTGCCTGCCCCGCCCCGCCGTCGATGAGCCAGAGGTCCGGCAGGATCTCGAAGCCATCCTTTTTGCCGTTCCCGGCGGCCTCCCGGTAGTGTGTCAGGCGGCGGGTGAGCATCTGCTCCATCGCCGCATAGTCATCGGGAGCGGACTGCCCCCGGATGGTAAATTTTTTGTAGAGACGCTTTTCCGGACGGCCCTGCCGGAAAACGGTCATGCCGCCCACGATAGTCTGCCCGCCGATATTGGAAATATCAAAGGCTTCGATATGCTCCGGCGGATGAGGCAGCCCCAGCAGGCGGGCCAGCTCCGTCAGGGCGGCGATCTCCCGCCCGGTGCGGTTGGAATCCCGCGCCAGCTCCTGGGCGGCGTTGTTCTGCGCCATCTCACACAGCTTGCGGCTTTCGCCCCGCTGCGGCACGGTAAACTGCAGCTTTTTGCCCCGGTGCTCCCGCAGCAGCTGCTGCAGCAGCGGCAGATCGGGCAGGTCGCGGTCCAGAAACACCTCGGCCGGGGCCTGTTCCGCCGACAGATAGTAGCTGAGCAAAAACTCGGTAATGACCTCCTCCGGTTCGCCCATGCAGTCAAAGGAAAAGTCCTTTTTATCCCGCAGGCGGCCCTCCCGCAGCACCAGCAGGGAAAGGTAGATCTTTTCCTCCCCCTGCACCGAACCGACGACATCCAGACTCTCGTGCGGGAAGGCGATGACCTTTTGCTGCTCGGTGATGCGGCGGATGGCGGAAATGCGGTCCCGGTAGCGGGCTGCCCGCTCAAAATCCAGTGCCTCGGCGGCTTCCTGCATCCGGGCGGTCAGCTGCTCCACCGACTGCGCCCCGCCGGTGCGGATAAACTGCAGCGCCTCCCCCAGCGCCTCCCGGTAGGTCTCCCGGCTGATCTTGCCGGAGCAGACCCCCATGCACTGGTGGATGTGGTAGTTGAGGCAGGGGCGCTCCCGGCCGAAATCCTCGGGGAAGCGGCGGCGGCAGGTGGGCAGAAGAAAGGCCCGGTTGGCCTCCTCCACCGTCTGTTTGACCACCATGGAGGAGATGAACGGCCCGATGTATTCGTTATCGTCGCTGCCCTTTTGCAGCGCCAGCCGGATGCGGGGGTATTCCTCCCGGGTGACGCAGACATAGTGGTAGCCCTTATCATCCTTAAGCAGGATATTGTACTTGGGGCTGTGCAGCTTGATGAGGCTGCATTCCAGCACCAGGGCCTCGAATTCGCTGTCGGTGACGATATAATCAAAATCCTGCACCTGCTCCACCATGCGGTAGACCTTGGGCAGATGGCGCTCCACCCTGCGGAAGTAGGAGGTCACGCGGTTTTTGAGCTTTTTGGCCTTGCCGACATAGATGATCTCTCCGCGGCGGTCCCGCATCAGGTAGACGCCGGGTTCCATCGGTAGGGTATTCGCCTTTTTGCGCAGCTCGGCTGTTTTTTGCAGATCCATCGCTCCTCCTCCTTTCCCACCTGCGCCCCGGACCGGCGCCGGAGCTCTCCCCGCAGGGGCGCGCGGCCGAAGGCCGCGCCGGCGCCGGAAGCGCCGCGGCCGGCGAAGCCGGCCGGCCCCTGCGGGGGGAGCCGGCGGCTTTTGCAAGGCGGGCGGCTTGTTTGCCGGCCCGGTACCGGTAATCAGGGCGGTTTATTGCCTTTTGTATCACATATTATAACACAAAAGGTGCGGCCGCCCCAATGGCTTTCCGCACCTTTTCCTTCACTTTTTCCGGGATCACTCCGCAAAGCCGGTTTCCACCAGTTTGACCAGGGCGTCCACAGCCTCCTGCTCGTCTACGCCGTCGGCAATGATCTTGATGGTGGTACCGCCGACGATCCCCAGGGACAGAACGCCCAACAGGCTCTTGGCGTTCACCCGGCGTTCTTCCTTTTCCACCCAAACCGAAGCCTTATATTCATTGGCTTTCTGGATAAAGAAAGTGGCAGGCCGTGCGTGCAGACCAACATGGTTTTGAACGGAAACTTCTTTTACGTACATATTGACATCTCCTCTTCGCCTATCAGAAATGGGGTCCCTTATTTCTCTGTTTATCATTATAGCAAAGTTGAAAGATTCTTTCAACGAGAAACCGCCACGAACTTTTGCAAATTGCCATTTTTCTGACTAACCGCTAATATCAGCCGATTTTCCGGCGCTTGATTTGTGCATTATTGCTATAATTATTCATCGGATTCTATTAGGTTCGCCACACAGCCGAATCGGGCCTTTCCCGCCCGAAACGAGCCGCAGATCAGCTCTCGGAGCCGTCTGTTTCCCCATGTCCGTCCGCCGCCTGCCGTTCGGCCGCCAAATCCGCTTTCATCCGGGCGATCAGCCAGCGGTCCTTTTGGCTCAGGTCGGCCTTTTCCAGCAGGTCGGGACGCTTGAGCAGCGTGTTTTTCAGCGACATTTCGTGCCGCCATTGGGCGATCCTGCCGTGGTCGCCGGTCAGCAAAATATCCGGGATGCGCCGGCCGTTCCATTCCACCGGATGGGTATACTGGGGATACTCCAGCAGGCCGTTCCAGTGGCTTTCCTCGGTAAAGCATTCCTCGCTGGGCAGTACGCCCTCCACCATTCGGCCGATGCAGTCCACCAGTACCAGCGCCCCCAGCTCTCCGCCGGTCAGCACATAGTCCCCGATGGAGACCTCCTCATCCACGATCTCATCCAGCACCCGCTGGTCTACCCCCTCGTAGTGCCCGCACAGCAAAAAAAGGTTTTTCTTTTCCTTCAGCTCCCGGGCATGGGCCTGGGTAAGCACCTTGCCCTGGGGGGAAAGATAGATCACATAGGGCTTTTGGCCGAGCTGCTGCGAGACCGCCCGCCAGCAATCGTAGATAGGCTGGCACATCATCAGCATCCCCATGCCGCCGCCGTGCAGCCGCAGGTCGGTGCGGCGGTGCTTATCGGTGGTATAGTCGCGGATCTGGTGGCAATGGACCTCCAGCTTGCCCGCCCTGATGCCGCGGCCGATGATGCTGCTGTTCACCACGGCTTCGCACATTTCGGGGAACAGCGTTGCGATGTCAAACCTCATAGTCGTCCTCCGTCACATCGTCAAACAGGCCCGGCAGCGGGCGGATCTCCACAAGCCCTTCTTCCGGGGCGAGCCGGATGACCACCTGTGGGATATCGGGCGCCAGCCGCACCTTGCCGTCGGCAAAGCGGATGTGATACACCCGATTGGCGCCTGTTTCGGTAATTTCGGTAAGGGTCCCGTAGCGGCGGCCGCTGTCGGCATCCACCACCGCAAGGCCGATGAGATCCTGCAGAAAGTATTGCCCCTTTTTCAGCGGAATATCCTCCCGCCGGGCGTACAGCACCTTTTGGCGCAGCAGACTGCCGGCCTCCGGCGTTTCCACGCCGGCCAGCTTCAGCAGCACCATATTTTTCTGCACCCGGGCGCCTTGTACCGGCAGCGGCGTTTTGCCACCCTCCAGATACAGCGTTTTCAGCGCGGTCATCTCCTGCGGCGAATCCATCCAGACCTCCGCCTTGACCTCCCCGCGCACCCCGTGCGTGGAAACGATCCTGCCGCATTCCAAAAATTGCTTCATGCCGCTCTCCTTTTCTCCCGTCAACAACAAGGGGAAGGCGATTGATGCCCTCCCCCCACTGTTGTGTCAGTCAGTCGATTTCGACCGTTGCACGGCCGCCGGATTTGTTGGTTCCGGCGCGCACGATGGTACGGATCGCCTTGGCGATCCTGCCCTGCTTGCCGATGACGCGTCCCATATCCTCCGCACCCACGTGCAGATGATAAACGATGTTGCCCTCTTCATCCGCAGGGTCCGCGGTGACACTGACTGCCTCTTTGTCATCCACCAGTCCTCTGGCGATGGTTGCAATCAATTCTTCCATTTGTAAGTCTCCTTATTGCTTCAAACGGGGGACTGCTTATTTAACGATCCCCTGGATCTTCAGCAGAGCCTTAACGGTATCGGTGGGCTGGGCGCCGTTGGTCAGCCAGGTCTTTACCTTCTCCTCATCGATCTTGATGACGGAGGGCTCCTTGGTGGGATCGTAGTAGCCTACCTCCTCGATGAAACGGCCATCGCGGGGATAACGGGAATCCGCTACTACGATGCGATAAAAGGGAGCTTTCTTTGCGCCCATTCTGCGAAGTCTGATCTTTACTGCCATGTTGTATTACCTCCAAAAATTTTCTTCATAGAACCGGCCTTGCGGCCGACTGTTTGATTTATTTTTACCGGCAGTCCGCCGGGAAAAACCGTTGTTACATCATGCCGGGAAAGCCGCCGGGGAAACCTGCCATCCGCTTGCCCTTTTTGCCGCCCTTGCCGCTCATCATCTTCATCAGCTTGCGGCTCTGCTCCAGCTGGCGCAGCAGACGGTTGACATCCTCCACCCGGGTGCCGCTGCCGGCCGCGATGCGCCGCTTGCGCCTGGGGTCGATCAGCGAGGGCTTGGCCCGCTCGGCGGGGGTCATGGAATAGATGATGGCACGGCTGCGGGCCATCTCCTTTTCGCTGCGCTCGGCATCCTCCTCGCTGACCTTGCCGGCCGCGCCGGGAATCATGTTCAGTACGCCGGAAAGCGGCCCCATCTTTTTCAGCTCATCCATCTGCTCCAGCAGGTCGTTGAAGTCCATCTCGCTGCGGCGCAGCTTATCCAGCATTTTGTTGGCTTTCTGCTCGTCTATGCCGGTGGAAGCCTTCTCGATCAGGGAGAGGATATCCCCCATGCCCAGAATACGGGACGCCATACGGTCGGGGTAGAACGGCTCCAGATCCTCGATCTTTTCGCCGATGCCGGCGAACTTGATGGGTTTGCCGGTGACCGCCTTGACCGAAAGCGCCGCGCCGCCGCGGCTGTCGCCGTCCAGCTTGGTGAGGATAATGCCATCCACCCCCAGCCGGCTATCAAAGGCGGAAGCCACATTGACGGCGTCCTGGCCGGTCATGGAATCGACCACCAGCAGCGTTTCATCGGGGCGTGCGGCCTCCTTGACCGCTTTCAGCTCCTCCATCAGGGCCTCATCGATGTGCAGGCGGCCGGCGGTATCGATGATGACGATATCGTTGCCATAATCGTGCGCGTGGGCCAGCGCCTTCTTCACAATCTTCACCGGGTCGGTCTGCCCCATTTCGAAAACGGGGACGCCGGCTTTTTCGCCCACCACCTTCAGCTGCTCGATGGCGGCCGGACGGTAGATATCACAGGCGACCAGCAGGGGCCGTTTGCCCTGCTGTCGGAACAGATAGGCCAGCTTGGCGCTGTGGGTGGTTTTACCGGAGCCCTGCAGGCCGCACATCAGCAGCACGGTGGGAATGCGGGAGGACAGATTGATGCGCTGGTGGGTACTGCCCATCAGCTCGGTCAGCTCGTCGTTGACGATCTTGATGACCTGCTGCGCGGGGGTCAGGCTTTCCAGCACGCCCGCGCCAATGCACTTTTCGGTCACATCCGCCACAAACTTCTTGGCCACGCCGTAGTTGACATCGGCTTCCAGCAGCGCCAGGCGCACCTCGCGCATGGCCTCTTTTACATCGGATTCGCTAAGTTTGCCGCGGTTTTTCAGTTTTTTGAACGTCCCGGCCAGCCGCTGGGTCAGTCCTTCAAATGCCATAGGATCTCCTTATCGTTTTCAGTCCTCCTCCAGCTGATTGGCCAGCCGGATGATGGTTTCGGCGCTGCGGTCGATCTCGGTCGCCCCGCCGAAACGGCTGTTCAGTTTTTCGATCTGCTGGGCTTCCCGCACGATGGTGGAAAGCACCTCTTCGATGCGGCGGAACCGGGCCGCCAGGTGCAGCCGGTCTTCGTATTCCAGCAGCTGGCTTTCGGCGCGCTTGATGGAATCCCGCACGCCCTGCCGGGTAATGCCGCTGTGCGCGGCGATCTCCGCCAGGGAAAGGTCCTCGTTGTAGTACAGTTCCACCACGTCCCGCTGCTTTTCGGTCAGCATATCGCCGTAAAAATCCAGCAGGAAGGATATTTCCAGATTCTTCGCCACGCCTTTGTCATCTCCCGTCCCGGCATCCTATCTCGTGTAAAGCGGATTTCTTTACAGACACTATTATAGCGTGGTTCGGCAAACCTGTCAAGCCTTTTTCTTTACACCGTGCAAAACCCCACAAAGCCACTGCCGTTTTGCCGGCTTTATGCCAAATTCGGCCATTTCAACCGGCAGTTGAGAGGTTTTACAACCTTCGGTTGGGACAAAATGCTCTGTTTCAACCAATACTTGCTTTTCTTCCGCAAATCCATCCGCTATACTGAAGGCATGGAGCAGCATTCTTCCAAATTATTTTCAGAGGTACCTTATTATGACGAATCAAACAATCGGCGAGCGCATTGCGCAGCTGCGCAGAAAAAAGAATATCACCCAGGAGACCATGGCCGAACAGCTGGGCGTAACGCCGCAGGCGGTGAGCAAGTGGGAAAACGATATCTCCTGTCCCGATATCACCCTGCTGCCCCCGCTGGCAGCCCTGCTGGGGGTGACGGTAGACGAGCTGCTGGGCTGCGAAGAAAAGCCGGCGGCCACCCTGCTGCCGGAGGAGCAGCGCAAACCGCTTTCCGAGATGATTTTCCGCATCTATGTCAACACCCACGACGGCGATAAGGTAAGGGTGAACCTGCCCATGTCGCTGGTGCAGCTGGGGCTGCAGATCGGGGCGCAGATGCCGCAGGTTGCCGGCAGCGGCGTAGGGGACGCGATGAAAAATATAGACCTGCAGCAGCTGATCGCGCTGGTGGAACAGGGCGTGGTCGGCAAGCTGGTCGAGGTGGAGACTGCCGACGGGGATATCGTCGAGATCGTGGTGGAGTAACATGAAGATCGTCATCCGCACAGAGGAAACAAATTTGACCCTGCGGCTACCCGGTTTTCTGCTGTACGGGCGGCTGAGCTCCCGTATTGCCGGGGGCTTGCCCGCAAATACCTGCCGGCCGAGATGCCCTTGCCCGCCGACGCCGTTGCGCGGCTGATGGCAGAGCTGCGCCGGTTCCGGCGCGCCCATCCCCATTGGGTGCTGGTGGACGTGCAGAGCAGCAGCGGCGAGATCGTCAGGATCACCCTGTAACCGTACCGTCGCCAACCATACGGAAAGGCCCCCGGAGCGTAATGCTCCGGGGGCCTGCATTTCAGGGGGAATCAACGGATCAATACATACCGCCCATGCCGCCGGTAGGATCGCCCATGGGAGGCGCAGGAGGCGCAGGCTCCTTCTTGTCGGCTACCAGGCTTTCGGTGGTCAGCACCATGGCCGCGATGGAAGCCGCGTTCTGCAGCGCGGAACGGGTCACCTTGGTGGGATCCACGATGCCGGCGGAGATCATATCGCAGTACTCCTCCTTGTAGGCATCAAAGCCAAAGCCCACCTTGCCGCTGCGGCGGATGGTATCGATGATGATGGAGCCTTCCAGGCCGCCGTTGGCCGCGATCTGACGCAGCGGCTCCTCCAGAGCCTTCAGCACGATGCGAACGCCGGTCTTTTCGTCGCCTTCCGCGGTTTCTACCAGCTTGGCAACAGCATCGGTGGCGTTCAGCAGGGCTACGCCGCCGCCGGCCACAATCCCTTCCTCAACAGCCGCCTTGGTCGCAGCCAGAGCGTCCTCGATGCGGAGCTTCTTCTCCTTCATCTCGACCTCGGTCGCGGCGCCGACCTTGATGACCGCAACGCCGCCGGCCAGCTTGGCCAGACGCTCCTGCAGCTTTTCACGGTCATAGTCGCTGGTGGTGGACTCGATCTGGTTGCGGATCTGGGCGATACGCTCCTTGATCTCGGCGGAGCTGCCGGCGCCATCCACGATGATGGTGTTTTCCTTGGTGACCTTGACCTGTTTGGCACGGCCCAGCTGCGCCATGGTGGCCTCCTTCAGCTCCAGGCCCAGCTCCTCGCTGATGACCTCGCCGCCGGTGAGAATGGCGATATCCTGCAGCATTTCCTTGCGGCGGTCGCCAAAGCCGGGCGCCTTGACACCTACGCAGGTAAAGGTCCCGCGCAGCCTATTGACAATAAGGGTGGAAAGGGCCTCGCCCTCGATATCCTCGGCAATGATGACCAGCTTTTTGCCGGCCTGCACTACCTGCTCCAGCAGAGGGAGGATCTCCTGGATCGAAGCGATCTTCTTATCGGTGATGAGGATATAGGCGTCATCGATGACGGCTTCCATCTTCTCGGTATCGGTGACCATATAGGGGGTGATATAGCCGCGGTCGAACTGCATGCCTTCCACGACCTCGCTGTAGGTCTCGGCGGTCTTACTCTCCTCCAGCGTGATAACGCCGTCGGCGGAGACCTTCTCCATGGCCTCGGCGATCAGCTTGCCGATGGCCTCGTCGCCGGAAGAAATGGTGGCGACACGGGCGATATCGTCGCTGCCGGAAACCTTCTGGCTATGCTCCACGATCGCCGCCACGGCAGCGTCTACCGCTTTGCTCATGCCCTTTTTGACGATCATGGGGTTGGCGCCGGCGGTCACGTTCTTCATGCCCTCCCGGACCAGCGCCTGCGCCAGCAGGGTGGCGGTGGTGGTGCCGTCGCCGGCCGCATCGTTGGTCTTGGTGGCAACTTCCTTTACCAGCTGGGCGCCCATGTTCTGGAACGCGTCCTCCAGCTCGATATCCTTGGCGATGGTCACGCCGTCGTTGGTGATAAGGGGCGCGCCGAATTTTTTATCCAGCACCACATTGCGGCCCTTGGGGCCCAGGGTGATTTTGACGGTATCCGCCAGCTGGTCGATCCCCAGCTGCAGCGCCTTGCGGGCTTCTTCGCCATATACGATCTGCTTTGCCATAATAACAGCCTCCTATTCAAAAAAGAAAAATTTACTCTACAATCGCCAGCACGTCGCTTTGACGCAGGATGGTATAGGTCTCGCCGTCCACCTTGACCTCGGTGCCGGCGTATTTGGCCAGCAGCACACGGTCGCCGACCTTCAGGTACATCTTTACCTCGTTGCCGTCCACCAGGCCGCCGGGGCCTACCGCCACGATCTCGGCAATGCTGGGCTTTTCCTTGGCGCTGGGCGCCAGAATAATGCCGCTCTTGGTGGTTTCCTCCGCTTCCAGCATCTTAATGACGACTCTGTCCGCCAAAGGTTTGATTGTCATGATTGTATCCCTCCATAAATATTTTTAACTGATTCACATTAGCACTCTTGTTCTTTGAGTGCTAACCTAAATACTATTGTAATCATTTTACCGAAAAAATCAAGAGGTTTTTCATACTTTTTTCCGTCTTGCAGAAATTTAACATTCCGTTCAAAAACTATCGCAAGTTTACCGCTCTTCCCCCATACATATGTAGTGGAAAAAGGAGGATAAAACCAATGATTGATTTTTTTAAAATGCACGGCGCGGGCAACGACTACATCTTTATCGACTGCCGCAGCCGGTCGGTCCCCGACCCCGCTGCGCTGGCCATCCAAATCAGCGACCGGCACCGGGGCGTGGGCAGCGACGGACTGGTGCTGCTGCAGAACGCCGAAGGGGCCGACCTGCGGATGCGGATCTTTAACGCGGACGGGACCGAAGCCGAAATGTGCGGCAACGCCGCCCGCTGCGCCGCCCGCTACGCCTGGGACTGCGGCTGGGTCAACCACGAGCCGCTGCGGCTGCAGACCGCCGCGGGGCTGCGCATCCTGTGGAACGGCCCGCAGGGCGCCGTCACCGTCGTAATGGGACGCCCCGCCCCTCTTTCCGGGCCGGCGGTGCAGTGGCAGGGACAGACCCTCAGCCGGATTTCGGTGGGCAATCCTCACGGGGTCCTGTTCTGCGAGGATACCGAGACCTTTCCGCTGCAGCAGGCAGCGGAGGAGCTTTCCCGGAAAGTATCCCTGAACCTGGAGGCTGTGCAGCCGCTGGGGCCGAACCGGCTGAAGGTGCGGGTGTGGGAGCGCGGCAGCGGCGAAACGCTGGCCTGCGGCACCGGCGCTTGCGCCGCGGCAGCGGCCGCCACGCTGCGCCGGCACTGCGACCGGGGACAGCCCGTCGCCGTGCAGATGCCGGGGGGCGAGCTGACGGTCCGCTGGCTGGCGGACGGCCGGATGCTGCTGACAGGTGAAGCCGTCTATGTCTTTCGCGGGGAGTGGAAGGAGACGCCGGTATGCTGGAACTGAACGCCGCCCTGACCGGCTCCGCGGACTATCTGTTTTGCCGGATTGATGAGGCCGTTGCCGACTACCGGGCGGCCCATCCGCTGGCCCGGCTCATCTCGCTGGGGATCGGGGATATCACCCAGCCGCTGGCGCCGGTGGCGGCCGCCGCCCTGCGTACCGCCGCCGCCGAAATGGCCTCCCCCGCCGGGGTGCGGGGCTACGGGCCCGCCGGAGGGTATCCGTTTCTCCAAACCGCGCTGGCCCATCAGTACGAGGGGCTGTCCTGCCCCGTTTTACCCGATGAGATCACCGTTACCGCCGGCAGCAAAGACGCCCTGGGCGGGCTGTTTGCCCTGTTTTCCCCCGCTGTGCCGGTTTGGGTCTGCGACCCCGTCTACCCCGCCTACCGGGACTGCGCTCTTGCCGCCGGACACCGTGTGCACACCCTGCCCTGCCGGGCTGAAAACGGCTTTTTGCCTTGTCCGGAGGAGATCACGGAGCCGGGGCTCATCGTCCTGTGCACCCCCAACAACCCCACGGGGGCCGTGATGACGCGGGCTGAGCTGCAGCGCTGGGTAGACCGTGCCCTGGCCGGCGGCAGCCTGCTGCTGGTGGATACCGCTTACGCCGCCTTTGTGACCGATAACAGCCTGCCTCGCAGCATCTACGCCGTGCCGGAAGCGCACCGCTGCGCCATCGAGCTTGGTTCCTTTTCCAAATCCGACGGTTTTACCGGGCTGCGCTGCGGCTGGGTAGTCGTGCCGGAGGCCTGCGGCTGCGCCGGGGCCTGGCGGCGGTGGCTGGGCAGTCACAGCAACGGCATCAGCTACCCGGTGCAGCGCGCCGCCGAAGCCGCCCTTTCCCCGACCGGACTGCGGCAACGCGGCAGGGCCCTGGGCGTTTATCGGCGCAACGCCGAACGGATGCTGGATTTCTTTACCCGGCGCAGCGTCCCCTGCACCGGCGGAGAAAACGCCCCGTACCTGTGGGTGCGCTGCCCCGACGGCGGCGACTCCTGGGGGTGGTTTCGCCGCCTGCTGGAGGAATGCGGCGTGATCTGCGCGCCGGGGGCGGGCTTTGGCGCCATGGGCGAAGGCTGGCTGCGGTTTACCGCCTTTGGCAAAAATGCCGCCACCGCCGAAGCCCTGCGCCGCATGGACCGGCTTTTCTAAGTGTTGCCCAGGCTCTTGCAGGCCGTCCCGCTTTGTGCTACACTGTGGCAAAAGCGGGGCGGTTTTTCGCCCTGCGGGTCATATTGCCGAAGGGATGTGAAAAGATGGAAAAGATGATAACGAGAGAAGAGGCCCTGGCGCTGCTGCGGCGCTATAACAAGGAGCCCTTTCACCTGCAGCACGCATTGACCGTGGAAGCCGTGATGCGCTGGTTTGCCAACGAGCTGGGCTACGGCGAGGAGGCTGACTTTTGGGCGATGTGCGGCCTGCTGCATGATATCGACTTTGAGAATTGGCCGCAGGAGCACTGTAAAAAAGCGCCCGAACTGCTGCGTCCCGCCGGCGTGGGCGAGGCAATGATCCACGCCATCTGCAGCCACGGGCATAAGATCTGCACCGAAGTTGCCCCGGAGCACCAGATGGAAAAGGTGCTGTTTGCCTGCGACGAACTGACCGGGCTGATCGGCGCCGCGGCGCTAATGCGTCCCAGCCGCAGCTGCACCGACATGGAACTTTCCAGCGTCAAAAAGAAGTTTAAGGACAAAAAATTTGCCGCGGGCTGCTCCCGCGATGTGATCCGGGACGGCACCGCGCTGCTGGGCTGGGAGCTGGACGACCTGCTGCAAAAAACACTGACCGCCATGCAGCAGAGCGAAGCCGCCGTTCAGCAGGAGCTGGCCGCACTGCTGGGATAAGTCCCCTGCCTTCCCACATCCAAAAGAAAGCACCCGCCGAGGAAAAGCTCCCCCGGCGGGTGTGATATTTTATTGCTGATTACTCTTCTTTGGCCTGCCCGGCGATCTCCGCCGCCCAGGCAAAGAATTTATTATCGGCCAAATCACCGACGGTTTTGATCCCGAACGCCTCTCGCAGCAGCTCGGCATCTCCGGCGGAAACGCCGTACAGGGCATCTACCGGCGCCTGCAGCAGCTCGGCCGGCGAAAGGCCCTTATACTTTTTGATGATCCAGCGGTCGTCAAACTCCTCCGTGTTTTTCCTCCCTTCCGGTGCTTCCAACGCTGCCGGCTCCGCCGCCGGGCCGCATACCGTTGCAGGTTCGGGCACGACTGCCGCTGCGGCAAGGGTCTGTCCGGCGGGTACGGATTCCGGCTGTTCCTGCCGGCAGGGAACGGCGCGCTGGATCCACAACAGCGCCGCCAGGCCCACCAGCACCAGCAGCAGGTGCAGTACCGCATGGCAAAGCTCCTTGCTGCCGCCTGCCAGCCGCACCAGTCCCAGCGAAAGTCCTGCGACGATCGTCGCCAGGATGATCCACTGGCCAAAGCAACGGGCGACCGGCTCTCTGCCGCCGGAAAGCAGCACCGCCGCTATCGGCGCCAGGAAAAAGACCGCCGCAGCTATTTTTGCATCCAGCGAAAGCAGGATCGTCAGTCCCGTCAAGAATCCCGCCAGGGCCGCCCAGATCCCCAATCCCCTGCCGCGGCTGGCGCCTGCCGCCACCAGCAGCTGGGCCGACACAAGGCCCTCTGCCGCGGCATGCAATACCGCGCCGGAAAAACTGCCTGGGCCGCCGCTGAACATGGCGGCCGCCGTTATCATGCAGCCCATCGCGTACAGGATCACGGCGTAGGTCATCGACTTGGTAAAAGCGCGGTGGTGCCGTCCGTAGTGGATGGTAAAGGTCGCGGCCGCCACCGCCCCGGCGTAGCCCACCAAAAAGAAAATCTTAGCTGCTGTCGGGTGCTTTGTGTGAAGCAGAACCGTGACCGCACCGGCGATCACGCAAAGCACCGTAACGGCCGTCAGGCACCACAGAACGCCTTGCGACCGCCTGCGGTGATCCAATGTTGCATATTTCATCTCCAGCACCTCACTTTATCCTGACGGCGGCGGCATCCACCCAGCCGTAAACCCCGGCTCCATCCTCCGAAACCAGATGGAATGGGTGAGCCGTCCCTTCGGCATAATAGGTGACGCGGCAGCTGCTTTCCCCCTCAAAGAGGCGGGCCGGTTCCTCCGCCCGGGAGGAGCCGTATACCGCCCCGCCGTTAAAGGTGACCTCGCTGCCGACACCCAGCACCACCAGCGGTTGATCGGCCGGCTGCCGCAAAGCCTCCAGCGTTTTTTCCGCCTGCTCCAGCACCGTCAGGTTGCCGACTGCCGTTCTTTGTTCGGCCGGCAGCGCCTGATAGGCCACCCGCGCCGCCGCGACCGCCCCGGCGTCCGCCTCGGTCACCGGATCGGGCAGCGCCGCGATCATCGCCTGTACTTGCTCCGCCGTGTACCCCTCCTGCGGGAGATCCGGTCCGACCGGAAGCGCGGTCTCCTGCCCCTTTGTGATCAGCGGCATTTTCACCGTATCGTCCAGGGCCCGCAGACCGATCACCACAAGCGCCAGCGCCAGTAATCCCGCCGCAAGGCAGAGAATATGTTGTTTCATCATTTTATTCTTCCTCCGCCTTCTGCCGGATAAGGACGGCCCGCCGGTAATACTTCAGCGCGGCCATCTCCCCGATATTATCGATCCCGAACGCCTTTTTCAGCCGGTCGGCATCCCCGGCGGATACCCCCTGTAAAGCCCAAACCGGCGCCTTTGCCAGCTCGGCCGCCGTTTTTCCCTCGTACGCCTTGATCAGCTTATCCTCCCGGATCATCGCCGTCTGCCTCCTTGCTGTGTTTTCCCCCGGTGGGTGTGGTATTGTCCTAACTATATCAGATTTTCCTGCCGGAATCAACCGTACCTTCCGCCGGCCAAGTCAATAAGAAAAACACCCACCGCGAGGCAGGCGTTTTTCTTCACAAAAGAGACAAATATGAAAGAGTGCATCCGGCTTAATAGTGAACCTTGGTCTCCTTGGGTTTGGTCTCGGCAACCAGCTTGCCGTTCTTGTAGGAATACAGAACGGAAACATCATAGTTGAGCGCATCGTACCAGTTCTTGGCGTCGTAGATGACGAAGTTGGCGTTGTTGCCCTCCTTGATGCCGTAGGCGTCGCCCAGATGCAGCGTGCGGGCTGCATTGGTGGTCACGAACTTGTAGGAGCCCATGATCTCATCATAACCCAGCATATGCCCGGCGTACAGTCCCATGAATACCGGATCACGCATATTCGCGTTGCCCAGGGGGTTCCAGGGATCGAAGATGTCATCGTAGCCGAAGGATACGTTGATGCCCTCAGCGGTCAGCTCTTTGACGCGGGTCAGGCTGCGGCGCTTGGGATAGGTATCGGTACGGCCGCCCAGATGCACGTTGACGCAGGGATTGGCCACAAAGTTGATGCCGCTCATCTTCAGGATCCGCATCAGACGGATGACATAAGCGTTGTTGTAGCTGTGCATCGCAGTGGTGTGGGAAGCGGTGACCATATCACGCATACCGGTCTCGTAGGCGCGGGTCGCAACGGTCTCCAGACCGCGGCTGGCCTCGTCGTCGATCTCGTCGCAGTGAACGTCGATCAGCTTGTTGTACTTCTGCGCCAGCTCGAAGCAGATGTTGAGGGACTCAACGGAATACTCGCGGGTGAACTCGAAGTGCGGGATCGCACCGGCGGCATCGGCGCCCATCTTCAGGGCGTCTTCCAGCAGCTCCTTACCCTTGGGATAGCTGAGAATGCCGTACTGCGGGAACGCAACGATCTGGATGTCGATGAAATCCTTGACCTCTTCACGCAGCTCCAGCAGAGCCTCCATGGCGGTCAGCTTGGGGTCGTTGATATCCACGTGGGTACGAACGTGCTGGATCCCGTTGGCGGCCTGCATACGGATCGCCTTGTTGACGCGGTCCTTGACCTCCTGCTTGGTCAGGAAGGGCTTATACTCTTCCCAGCACTGGATCCCCTCGAACAGGGTACCGCTCATATTCCAGCGGGGGCGGCCCGCGGTCAGGCAGGTATCCAGATGCACGTGGGACTCGATGACGGGGGGCAGCGCCAGCTTGCCACCGCAGTCTACGACCTCTTCGCCGGGCAGCGCGGTCAGGTTCGCGGCGATCTTTTCAAACTTTCCGTCGGTCACACGGATATCCATGGCCTCGGTGGAGTTTTCAATGTACAGGTTTTTGAACAGCATAACTTTCACTCCTCCTTAGAGATAAATTGTAAACCTTGACAGAATGAAGCTTATTTGTTCTGGTGGGTCAGCTCGCCGATGAAGAAGAAGATAGCGGCAACAACCATGGCATTGACGGCAGCGATGCCCCAGTGCAGGAAGTTGGCAACCAGCGCGGCAGCGATAACGCCGATCACGTTGAACCAGTTGACAATCACCTCGTTGTGGGTACCTTCATACTTCTTGCGATTCTTGAAGTAGTCGAGGATAACGATGATGCCGATGGGGGGCAGGGCGCAGTTCAGAACGTTCAGCCAGCCGCAGAAGTTCCAGTACAGCCAGATAGCCAGCGCGGTACCGATGATACCGGCAGCCCAGGTGAGGTACTTCATGGGTTTACCGGTGATGTTGGAGAGGGCCAGACCGCCGGTGTACAGGGCGTTGTTGTTGGTGGTCCAGATGTTGGCGCCCAAAACGACCAGAGCGGGGATAGCCAGGCCCTGAGCGATCATGACGTAGAAGATGTCGTCCGCACCGGTGAAAGCACCGCCGACAGCGCCGAAGCAGAACATCAGGGTGTTGCCCAGGAAGAAGGCGATAACGGTGGTCCAAACAGCGATCTTACGGTTCTTGGCAAAACGGATGAAGTTGGGGGTAGCAGTACCGCCGGAAATGAAGGAACCGATTACATAGCCGATACCGGTGAACAGGGTGATGCCGCCGGCAGACTGGCCGAAGATAGCGACGAGGCCGCCGCCCTCAGCGGTAGCGGTAACCATGGAATAAACGCCAAGGATAACGATGAGCGGAACGGAGATGTAGGAAACGATCTCCAGCGCCTTCATGCCGGTAGCCGCGGTAGCGGTCATCAGCAGGCCGGCGACAATGGTCAGGATCCACTCATTGATGCCCAGCAGCTGAGCAGCGGGGATGGAGAACATGGCAACACCTACGCCGAACCAACCGATCTGGGTGAAGCCCAGCAGGAAGGAGGACAGATAGGAGCCCTTAGTACCGAACGCACGACGGCACAGCAGGTCCATGTTGAGGCCGGTGGAAGCGCCGATGAAGGCCAGAACGCCACAATAAGCGGACAGGATGACGCCGCCGATCACGCAAGCCCAGATAAAGCCGGAAAGATCCAGGCCGTTACCCAGCTTGGCGCCGACGCTCATGCTGGCGCTGAAGAATGTGAAGCCCAGCATGACGAAGAACATGTTCCAGAAACCTTTGCGTGCCGACTCAGGAACTGCTTCCAGGGAATAGTCGGCATCCACTTTTTCGACTGCATTTGCAGCTTTGGTGTTTTCACTCATTTCGAAAAACCTCCTCAAAATTGTTCAGATCCCGGGCTGTAATGTAACCGGTTTCATCTGACGTTCTCATCATAGCACGCAAAAACCGGTATTGTCCACCCCCTTTTCGCGTTTATATTGCCAAAAATTATGCGTTTTCTTTGTAAGAATTGTAGAAATGAAGTAACCGTTTACATTTAAAAGCGCTTTTTTGTATTTTTCTTTGCAAATGATATGCTTTTATGCTATTATTTTTGTAGTATGTAACTGGTTTTACGCCAAAGGGAGGGATGGACAATCAACATTAAAGAAGTCGCTAAGGCTGCCGGCGTTTCGGTCGCGACCATTTCCCGCGTACTGAATCATCCCGAACAGGTCCAGCCGGAAACAAAGACCCATGTGCTGGCGGTGATGGAAAACCTGAATTACCGTCCCAACTGGTTTGCCCGCGGTCTGAACCTTGGCAAAACCAGTACCATCGCGCTGCTGGTGCCGAATATAGAGCTCCGGCGCTACCGGGAGATCATGTCCGGCGTAGAGACTGTTGCCCTGAAAAAGCAGCACACCGTACTGCTGTGCAACACCCACGCCGACCCGCAGGAGGAGGCTGAGTACCTTAAAATGGTGGTAGGCCGTCAGGTCGACGGTCTTATCCTGGTTTCTCCCCTGCTGGAGGGCGACCAGCTTGCCTCCCTTTTGGGCCCGGAGCTTCCCTGGGTACACGTCGGTCCCCGCAACCCCGGGCTGTGCCGCAACCTCTGCTACATAAATTATGAGGAAGGCGCCTATCAAATGACAACTCACCTCATAAAAATGGGGCATTCCGAAATTTTCCTGCTGGTCGACAAGGCGCCCCTGGTAGAAATGCAGCAGATCGCGGACGGTTACCGCCGCGCCCTGCGGCAGCATAGCCCCGGCGCCGGAGAGAACATCCTTACCGCGGAGGACACCGCCCGTGGCGGATATCTGGCAATGCAGAAACTGCTGCAGAACCACACCATTCCCCCGGCCCTGATCACCGCCAGCGACGACCAGGCCGCCGGGGTGATGAAAGCGGTTTTGGATGAGCATATCTCCATCCCGGAAAACATGGCGCTGGCCTGCCTTACCGATTCCGCCACCTGCTCCATCCTCGACCCGCCCGTCACGGCGCTGGAAACGCCCTCCCGCCGCTTGGGGATGGTCGCAGCCCGTATGCTGTTCGACAGCATCGAGGGCAGCGACGAACTGTACGGCCCGCAGGAGATCATCCTGCAGCCCAAGCTGAAAATCCGCCGCAGCTGCGGCAATACCAAGCCCATTTATGAGCTGTTCGGTTAAAGTAAACTTTGAAATGGGGGTAAGATCAATGTCTTTCGGTACTGACTATATGGGACTGTCATTGAAAAATCCCATCATCGTGGCTGCCGGGCCATGGTCCCGCGACGGCGCGTCGATTCAAAGATCCATTGACGCCGGGGCAAGCGCCGTCATCACCGAGACCATTACGCTGGAAGCCAACCAGAATCCCAGTCCCCGTCTTTACCTCAGTCCCACGGGACAGCTGTTCAACACCACCCTGTTTTCCGGCATCCATCTGGAGCAATGGGAACAGGAGTTTGAGGGACTTCACCGCGGAGACTGCAAGCTCATCGCCAGCATCTGGGGCAACACCCCTTCGGAACTGGCCTATTTGGCCGGCAAGGTGGAGCGCATGGGCGCCGACGCCATCGAAGTCAGCATCTCCGCCCCGCTCGGGACCCGCCTGGAGGCCGGTACCGTCCCGCGTGAGATCTACGACTATCTTTCGGCCGTCACCTCAACGGTGGATATCCCAGTCTCGGTCAAGCTCTCCTACGAGGCTTCCAATTTCAGCGGGTTTACCTCCTCGCTGGAGCGGGCCGGCGTCGCCGGTGTTTCCGCCATCGATGCCCTCAAGGGCCTGATGGGGGTGGATCTGGAGCATTGCCGCGCCCTGATGCCCACCTACGGCGGCTACAGCGGAAAAAATATCCACCCTGTTGCGCTGGCTACCATCGCCACCCTCAAGCAGACCACCAGCTTCCCCATCTGCGGCTGCGGCGGCATCGGCAGCGCCCATGACGCGCTGGAATTCATTATGCTGGGCGCAAAGTGCGTACAGCTGGCTTCGGTCCTGCTCCGGGAAGGTTATGCGGTCATCCCGCGCATTTTAACCGATATGGAAGAATGGATGACCGCCCACGGGTATCATTCCATTCAGGAGGTCTGCGGCGCGGCGCTGGATTCCCTGCAGCCCTTCGAGGAGCTGCCGCCCCGTCCCCTTACCGCCCGCCTGACCGGCGAATGCGACGGCTGCGGCATGTGCTTTAACAGCTGTCTGTACAATGCTATCGTCCCCGGCGAAACCGGCACAATCCGAATCGACGCCGACCGCTGCACCGGCTGCGGCATGTGCGCCGCCGTCTGTCCGCGCAAAGCCATGGAGCTGGGCTGGTAAAGCCGGCGGTATCCCCTGCCCTGCTGAATTAGAACTGACCCCCGGCCGGAAACGGTCGGGGGTTTGATGGTGGTTGACGACAATGTGGCAAAATAATAATACAATATCAGTAGGGAGGAACCATCCCAAATCGACAGGAAAAGGAGCTATGTGGCATGACTTATCCGAATGCTGCGGCAGGCCTGAAAACGGTGTAGCAAGCCGAACCGGTGGAACTCATCTCCATAGTGCCGGTCTTCTTCCCCATCATCCGGATCTTTGCTGCGACTGCCCTGTTGGTTGCCGGTATCCTGACCCTGATCGGTCTGTACCAGTGCCGTAAGGATGACAGCGGCTTACGCCGGTCATTGTGCAGCCGGCAACTCACCTGCTCTCCAGTTTTATTCCCGGCATCATCGACACCATTTTCTTGCCGGCAACCGATGCTCCGGGACCGGCATCGCTGTACTTTGTATGCACCACCATTCGGCTACTGAAACCCGTTGGCGCCAAGGAGCGAATCACCGACCGGGGTGTGGTGGTATGGAAGATCAATGTCATCTGCACCGTCATTATGATGGTATGCCAGCTGATTCAAATGATCCCCTCGGTGATATTAGGTACACTCTGTTCCTGCGGGATCCCTACCGCACGCTGGAATTTTATGTTCCTCCCGAGATGCACGTGGATCAAAAGGTGTAATATAGAATATAGATTATACGATTGGTATATTTTACGCCATGAAAAGAGCCTCCCATTTACGGGAGGCTCTTAAACTTGTACAAACTTGCACAAATAACAGGGTATGGGCCGCGTTTTCGCCAAAGCGGATGCAGCATTTTTTATTCTGTCCTTCCCTGTGGGAGCGCTGCGCCCCGTACCCGAGGCCGCGCGCGAAAAAGGGAGCCTTGCGACTCCCTTTGGCTTGTCTTTTTCTGCTTATACGGTCTCGGTCCCACAGTAGGGGCAGTAGTTGCCCCGCACCATTTTACGGCACTTGGTGCAGAACCGGTCCTGCAGGCCGTCATCGGCCGGGGCCGCCTGCTTTTGGCTGCCCTGCTGCAGCTGCTGGGCGATCTGCGCGCCGATGGCGACCTCCGCGCCCAGTCCGGCCACGCCGCCGCCCTTTTCCATGCCTTCGGCCGCCGCTACCGTCACATACTTGTTGGTATCGGTGATGAAGGACTGCGCCGCCACCTTTTCGGCCATCTGCTGTACCTCCGGCGGGTAGTTGATGCTCATGATATTCACATCGCGCACGCCCAGCCCGATATCGAACAGCTCCTTATCCAGCTCCTCGGCCATCTTTTTGCCCAGCGCGCGGCTGTTGGCCTGCAGGCCCACCAGCACATTCAGCCCCACGGCCCGCTCGCCGTTCAGGATGGATTCCGCCACCACGGCGCTCATTTCCCCGCGGATCCGGTCGGAAACATCGCTGAGCGAGAAGCTGTCCCGGACGCCCGCCACCTTGGAGATAAACGCCAGATAATCCCGGAAGTAGATGACCATGTTGCCGTTCATTCCCACCGGGATCCCGGAGGGCACCTCCGGGGTAGGGATCATGATGCGCTGGGTGGTGCCCCAGTTCAAGGTCAGCTCCTTGCTGTTGACAAAATACACCTCGGCCCGCTCGCCGGTATCGCTGCGCAGGTGCAGCGCCGCATTGATGTCGGTCAGAAAGGGGATGATCTGGGTATCGATATCGTAGGTCCCCTCGTTTTCAAAAATGCCGTGGATGCGTCCGCCGGAATAAAAGATCGCCTTTTGGCCCGCGCGGATTACCAGTCGGCTCCCTTTTTTGATCTCCCGGTTTTTCCATTTGTAGAACAACAGGTCGGGGCGGTATTCAATCCATTCCACCGTATCCTTTCTCTGATTAAAAAGTCCCATCTGTTATCTCCTTTCCCGGGCAGCCTTACCAGTCGCCGCCCCAGTCATAGCCATAATCGTAGCTGCCGTAATCGTAGTCCCAGGAATCGTAGCTGTAATCGTATCCGCCGTCATCCCACGAATCGTAAGTGCCGTAATCGTAATAGTCATAAGCGTCATAAGAATCGTAGGAATCCCATCCGAAGTCCCCGCTGTCGTAATAGCCGCCGTAGCTGTCACCATCATAACCAGAGTCGTAGCTGCCGCCGGTGTCGCTGTAATAGTAGCTTCCTCCGCCGGAGCTGCCGCCCGTACCCTCCAGCAGCGCCAGGCCGCCAAAGAACACCGCCAGCGCCAGCAGCACCACCAGCAGGATCTTCCAGGGGCTTTTGGGATATTGGGCGGAGACCTTGCCGGTCTCGCCGTTTATCATATAGTGGTAGGTCTTGCCGCCGTAGCCGTACTTGGCCTTCCACAGCGGCAGCAGTACATGCTTATACCGCACCGTTTCATAGCGGGTATTCATGCCGGTGACCTGGGCCTGGGAATAACCATGGCTGCGGATATCGCTTTCGGCACGGCCGCGCTGGTCCCTGTCCACAAAGGTTTCCGCAATGTGAAAGGCCTCGATGCCGTCCACGGTGTAGCATTCCGCCTGGTAGCCCGCCAGGTACTGGGGGTGATACGGCCGGGTGTTGCCGATGGTATTGTAGGGCAGCACCTGCTGGATCAGGTTGCCGCTGGCGGTCCTGCTGGCGCAAACCTGGATATCATCGTAGCGGCCCCGCACCACGCCGGAAACGGGGTACCACTGCGTGTAGGTTTCGGTCTTGCCGTTGCGGGTACGGGTATGGGTACGCCCGCCCCGGCCGCTGTAATTGGTGACCGCGTCCACATCGTAGGTCCAGAACGGCACATACATTCCCACCAGCTTGCCTTCGGCAAAGGTCCTTTTCAGGCTGCTGGGGGCAAACCACCGTTTCCCGATCCATTTGCCGAACAGCTTCTGCGCCTCGTAGCGGTCGATGGCGAAGGGGATAACCCCCTCTACCGGGATGCCGTTATGCTCGCTTTCCTGCCGCAGCAGCGGCGCCCCGCACATAGGGCAGACCGTTGCCGTTTCCTGCGCAGGGAGAAAGAACTCTTCGCCGCAGCCGTCGCACCGCATCGCCGTTTCGCCGTTTTCCAGCATCCGGCGGCCCTCCCGGGCATGGTACTCGCTGAAATCGTATTCCTCTATATGGTCCTTTCCGGGGGTGACATTCTGGGTACTACCACAAGAGGCACAACGAAACTGCTGTGCCTCCGGATCAAATACAATATTTCCGCCGCAGTTGGGACAGCGCAGGGCGGCATTGGTTTGCTCCGACGTGGTCATTTGTTATTTCCCCAGGCGGGCTTTCAGCGCAGCCAGATCGGCCTCCACGGAAGCGGAAACAGCGGCAGCCTTTTCGCTGTACTTCTCCTCCAGCTTCTTGATATCCATGGTATCAGCCAGTTCCTCGTTCAGCGCCGCTTTGGCGTCTACCGCGTCAATGCGCTTCTGGACGGCTTCCATCATATTCTCAAAGCCGGCCAGGTCGGTACGCCCCGCTACCTTGTGCATCAGGTCATCCATCTTTTCCTTGTTTTCGGCAACCGTCAGCTTGGCGCGCAACTCACCCATCTTACCCTCGGCGGCGGAGATATCATCCATCAGCTTGCGGGTCATCTGGCGCATCTTGTCGCTGTTGGCCTTGGCCAGCTCATAAGCATTTTCCAGATCCTGCTTTTTTGCGGTCAGCTTGGCCTTGGCATCCAGGAACTTTCTGGCGTCATCATCATTGCCCGCCATAACGGCCTGCTCGGCATAGCGGTCAAACTTGGCAATCTCCTCGTTGTTGGCGGTCACGCGGCGGCCCGCGGCCATCTCATCGGCGATGATCGCAGAGGTCTCCGCCTTCAGCTCCTCCAGGTTGGCACGGGCGTCAGCCAGGTACTTTTCCAGCAGCTTGCCGGCGTTCTTTTCCTCGGCGTTGGAAAGCAGGCTGTTGATGTTCGCGCTCATAATGTCCGTAAATCTCTGCAGAATACCCATTATCGTTCCTCCTGATGTTTGTGTAAGATTAGATATTGGGCCCCCGGCCCTTCTCCATTATATTATAGCATTCCAGCCAAAAAATCAAGAAACCGGCCCAATATTCTACCATAAATTGTAGCGGCGGTCCCGATCCCGCCTCAGGGCTCCCTGTCCAGGTAGGCCGCCCCGATGATCCCGGCATCACCGCCCAGGGCTGCGCGCCGGACCTCACAGGTCGGGGAGCGCCTGCCGCCGTAGCGGTTCTGCCTGACATATTCGTTCAACGGGCCGATCAGGGCTTCGCCGGCATTGCTGACACCGCCGCCGATCAGTACCACCTCCGGCGCAAAGATATTGATAAAGTTGACCAGTCCCGCCCCCACATAGGTGATATACTGCTCCACCACCGCTTTGGCGGTCTCATCGCCTTCCCCGGCACATACAAACGGCGCACTGCCGTCCGCCGGGTCAAAGTGCTTCATAGCCGTTTCCGGGTGGGCCAGCTCGGCGGCATGCCGCTGGCGCAGCAGCGCCGTCGCCGAAGCATAGGCTTCCAGGCAGCCCCGCTGCCCGCAGGTACACGGCTCCCCGCCGAAGATCAAGGTGGTATGGCCCAGCTCGGTCCCGGGGCCGAGATCCCCTTCGTATACCTTGCCGTTCAGCACCACGCCGCCGCCCACGCCGGTCCCCAGCGTGATCATCACGGCGCTTTTGGCGCCTTTGGCGGCGCCGGCGATCACTTCGCCCAAAGCGGCGCAGTTGGCATCATTGGAAAGCCGCACCGGCACGCCCAGCTCCTGCTGCAGCTCCTCGCACAGCGGGACGTTTTTCCAGCCCAGGTTGTTGGCATAGACCACCATCCCCTGTCGGGCCAGACAGTAGCCCGGCGCGCCGATCCCTACGCTGATGCAGTCCTGCAGGGTGATCCCGGCTTTTTTTACTGCCTCTTTGACACAGCAGGCGATATCGTAGATCACATCGTCCAGCATCCGCTGCGGTCTTGTTTTTACCGTCGCCCGCGCTACGATCTCCATATTGCCGTTTACCACGCCGACCGCCACATTGGTACCGCCCAGGTCGATTCCTACACGATATTCCATTTTTACACCCTCCTTGTGGGATTTCCGGCTCCAGTATACCGCAATTTGCCGCAAATGAAAAGAAAAAACTGTCATTCCTTTTTTCGGTTTGCAAAGTACCCGCGGGCGCCGCCCACGCCCAGCATATCAAAAGGCCCGCCTAAAGGCGGGCCTTTTACAAACCAGGGTCAGATTAACAGAGGGGCCTTACACCCGCAGCGCGCGGCGCAGCGGCGGCACCAGCAGGATGGCCAGCGCCCCGCCGATGGCGGCGGTAATAAGCTGCGGGAAGGAAAAGCTGGCGGAAAGCATCGCCGTCTGCTTTTCGTTCAGGGTCAGCACCATCGGAACCAGCCACTTGACGATGACCAGATACAGCACCGCAAATTTGGCCAAAGCGCCCGCGGCGGCTACCAGCAGATACCCGGGGAGGCGGGTATTCTCTCCCCCGGCGATCAGGTGCCAGACCAGCACGATGACGGCGTTGCCCAGCATAATGGCCGGGACGATCTGCGGAAAGGCCGGCCCGATGCCGATGAGGAACGCGCAGACGGGGGAAAGCAGCGCCACGGCCAGTCCGCCCCACAGACCGCACAGCAGCCCGGAAGCAATCAGGATCAGGTTGACCAGCGAGCCGGTAACATACTGGCCCATCGAGCGGGTCACGAACTGCACCGCAACCAGCAGCGCCAGAAAAATTGCCGTCCGGCACAGCGTTTTCAGCTTGGAATTGGTATTGGGATTACTCATAGTTGTCTCCTTTTGGTGAAAAATGCCGTCTTTTTTGTCACATTTCAAAAAAGGCTTGTCTTTTATGGTGTATTATACTACACTAAGCGGGGAAATGATGTTGCATATGCAACAAACTATTCAAGGAAAGCGGTGATCCAATGAAGCCCGAAGATATTCCCTCCTGCCCTCTTTTTGAAGGGATCCCCCTGCGGGAGATCCCGGATGAGCTGCGCCGGCTGCAGGCGGTGCGCCGCCCCTATGAGGCCGGCCATACCCTGCTGGCCGCCGGCAGCCCCACCGCCAGCATGGGGCTGGTGATCACCGGCGAGCTGCACGCCATCCTGCCGCTGCCGCAGGGACGCCAGCTTTTGCAAAGCCGCTTGCTGCGGGGAGATCTGTTCGGGCAGCTCCTGGCGCTGGATGACCACCGGGAAAGCCCCGTTTCGGTGGTGGCCCGCACCCCCTGCGAGGTCCTGTGGATCCCGATGGAGCGGCTTGTCTCCGGCGATTCCGGCAGCGGCGCTGTACTGCTGCGGAATCTGACCCGTCATCTCAGCCGGGCTTACTTTGCGCTGCAGCGCCGTCTGATCTGCCTGACTCAGCCCACCCTGCGGGAGCGCCTGCTGTACTATCTGCAGACCGAGCGCCGGCAGCAGGGCAGCGATACCGTTTGGCTGCCCTTTGACCGGGCGGGACTGGCCGATTACCTGGGGGCAGACCGCAGCGCGCTGTCGCGGGTCCTTTCCGGCCTGCGCCGGGAGGGGCTTCTCACCTTCAGCCGGGAACAGCCTGCCCGCATCACCCTGCTTTGTCCCCCGGAGGATTGAGGTTCCCCCTCTTTTTTCTCAATCGGCCCAAAACGGGCTTTTCTGCCGCCTGCTTTTATGCTATAATTCATCTGTAACCCCATTTCTTTTCAGGGAGGTTTTTATCGTGACTAAAAAATTTGTCTTTAATTTTTCATTATCTGCTCTCTGTTACATCGCGCTTGGCATCGCCCTGATCGTCTGGCCCGCCGCTTCTATCAATGTTTTCTGTTATGTGCTGGGCGGCGTCACCGCAGCCTACGGCCTGTGGCAGGTCTACCGCTTCATTTCCCACCGGGAGGAGCGGTACGCGACCCTCACGCTCCTGGTCGGCATTGTGGCGCTGGCGCTGGGCATCTGCTTCTTCGTCAAGCCGGAGCTGTTTGCCTCCATTTTGCCCTTTATCCTCGGCCTTTACCTCATTTTTGACGGAGTGGTAAAGCTGCAGGCCGCCCTCGATATCAAAAAGGAGGGCTACCAGAAGTGGGGCATTCTGCTGTTGCTGGCCGTCCTGATGATCGCCCTCGGCGTTGTCATCCTGCTCAATCCCTTCCATTCCGCCCAGGTGCTCACCGCCTTTATCGGCGCCTGCATGCTGGTGGACGGCGTGATTAACCTGTCATGCCGCGGACGTCGCTACGGACGTCGTGATGGACGCCGTAAGCGCCACGACCGACGGCGCTACCGAGCAAAGCGACGCCCCGCAGACGGATACCCCGCCTGCCAAAGAGGAATGATCCTCCCCAGATCCTAAAAAAGCACTCCCCTTCGTATTGGGCGAAGGGGAGTTTTCTTATGGATTCGGGTTCTGCTGCGGGCTTTGCTGCTCCACCCGGATAGCCGCTAACCCCAGCCGCATAATCCACCGGCGGACCCAGGGCGTGTACATAAACCAGCGTTTGAGCGTTTTCAGCCACAGGCGTATGCGCAGGCCGGCCGTCGCGCGGCGGTACCGTCGGGCAATTTGTTCCTCGCTGCCGCCCGGGCGCATCGCCTCGGCCAGAGCACTGCCGCTGCGGATGGCGCTGCTGATCCCCTCGAAGGAGCTGGCGCTGATGAAACCCGCCGCCTCCCCGATCAGATAAACGCCGTCCCGCCCTGTAACAAAATCCCGCGGCCCGCGGGGCCGTACCGCCTGGCAGGCCTCGGTCTTCACCGGCTTCCCCAGCGAATACCCCAAATATTGCTCCAGCCGTTCCTTTTGCCGCTCGTAGGCCGGCCGGCATTGCTCCGGCGCGAAGCACCCGCCGTAGATCAGGT
>SFLS01000049.1 GCA_004554485.1 Oscillospiraceae bacterium
TGCCTTTTCCTCGCTGGCCGGCGTATTCCAGGCCATGCCCGGAGGCCAAATCTTTGGCATTCTGTTCTATCTGCTGCTGCTGTTTGCGGCGCTTACCTCTTGCATCTCCATCATCGAGGGTGTGGTCGCCTTTGTAACGGAACGCTTTGGCTGGAAGCGCACCCCCACTACCATTGTCCTTTGCCTGGTGATGTTTGCCATCGGCTGCGTATATACCTGCTCCCAGGCGGCCTTCGATATCAAGGGCATCTGGTTTGACTTTAAGAACGGTCTCACCTTCCCGATCTTTGGCGATTTCCTGGAATTCCTGACCGACCGGCTGATGATTCCGGTCTGTGCGCTTGGTTCCTGCCTGTTTGTCGGTTGGGCCTGGAAGCCGCAGAACGCGATCCGGGAGATCGAACTGGATGGCCAGCGGTTCCGCTTGGCCGGGATATACAGCGTACTGGTAAAATATGTGGCGCCCATCTGCATCATTGCCATTATCGTGGCCAGCTTTGCAACAGGCACCACCCTGAGCTGATTACTTCTTTGTACAATTCCCCTATAGCAGGAAAGGCGGTTCCCCCAGCGGGAGCTGCCTTTCTTGCATTTGCAAAACGGTTTTGGTAAGATAGGCAATAGCAGAACAGGGGAGGGGAAGCATATGGAAAAGCAGCGGGATTTTTTGCGGACCTTTGGGGGAGAGGACCGGCTGCTGGCGGCGCAGACAGCGGATAAGCTGGAACAATGCCAAAGGCAGAGCCGGATGACCCACACCATGTTTTTGACCCCGCATGAGCGGGGAATTGCCGAGCGGGTGATTTCATGCTTTGGAACGCCGCCGCATAGAATAACAGGGGGTTACGACTCTGCGGAGCGGTGCGTGCTGTTGTGCCTGCCAGACTATATGCAGCTGCAAGGCCCCGAACGGGAGGATCTGCCCTTTGGCGCAATTCGGGTGAACTGGGGGCACGGCGCTGACCTGACCCATCGGGATATTTTGGGCAGTCTGATGGCGCTGGGGATCCGGCGGGAAGTGTTGGGAGATTTATTGATCAGGCCGGAAGGCTGTGACGTGATTGTGATGAAAGAATGTATGCCCTTTTTGCGGGATAACTGGCTGAGTGCCGGACGGACGGGGCTGCATCCGCAGGAGATCCCCCTTACAGATCTGCACATCCCTTGTGGGGATGGCAAAACGGTACAGGATACTGTGGCTTCGCTGCGGATGGACGCCGTGCTGGGCAGCGGCTTTTCGCTGAGCAGGGGCCGGGCCGCCGCGTTGATCGAGGCAGGGCGCGTGAGCCTGAACGGCTGTGAGTGCCTGAAACCTGACCGCCAGCTGGCCGAAGGGGATATCCTTTCGGTGCGGGGGATGGGCCGGCTGATCCTGCGGGAAGTCGGCGGAGTTTCCAAAAAGGGCAGGCTGCGGATTGTTATGGAACGGTTTGGCTGATCGGAGGCGTTGAGCGTTGAGGGAAAAGGAAAGCGCGCTGCGGCTGGGCTTTACCTATGCCGGCTGCTTTTTGGGAGCGGGATATGTTTCCGGACAGGAGCTGTGGCAGTTTTTCGGCCGCTTTGGCGAAAAGGGCTTTTGGGGATTGCTGCTGGCGATGGCTCTGTTCCTGTTTTTCGGTATCCTGCTGCTGCGACTGATCCAACTGACCGGCATTGACCAGGCAGACGCGCTGGTGATCCGTCGGGAGCGTCCGCTGCTGCGTGGAATGGTGGGGTTTTTGCAGGTTTTTTTCCTGTTTGGAATTTTTGTCATTATGGCGGCAGGAGTCGGTGCGCTGTTCCATCAGATGTTTGGACTTTCCGCCGTCTGGTGCAGCGGGATATTCTGTGCGGCCGTGATGGTGCTTTCGCTGGCCGGCACGGCCGGGATGATGGCTGTTTTTTCGGCAGTTGTTCCGCTTTTGGTGATTTGTTCGGTTTTGATCAGCGTCATCACGCTGCGGCAGGGTGGCTGGCGGCAGGCTGCCGAATTGCCGATGACGGCCAATCCTCTGCTGGGCAATTGGATAGTGGCGGCGTGTTCCTTTGTCTCCTACAACCTGTTTTCCTCCATCGGTATTTTAGCGCCGGTCGGGGTACAGATCCGGTCCGAACGAACCGTGTGGCTGGGGGTTCTGCTGGGCTGTGTGGTACTGCTTGCCATTGCAAGCGGGATATTTCTGGTGATGCAGGTCGATCCGGCAGCCGTCAAAGAACCGCTGCCTATGCTGGCGGTGGCCGGGCAGGCGGGGCGCGGCTGGTATTTTACCTATGCGGTGCTGCTTCTCGGTGGAATGTTCGGGACATCACTTTCCTGCGTAGTAGCCATGCAGCACTTTTGCTATCGCCGATTCCCCCGACTGGCGGGGCGCCGCCCATTGACGGTGCCGGCGCTGGGGTTGACGGCCTGGCTGTGCAGTCTGTTGGGCTTTGGCGAGCTGGTGGGGACGGTATACCCGATCTGTGGCTACTGCGGCGCGTTTGCGCTGATCGGTCTGCTGCGGCACCGGCTTGCGGTCCGCGCCACGAAATGAATATTCCGGCCCCCACAGGGGGCCTTTTTGCTGCAGAAGCCCGGGTTCGGCCCGCAGGGCCCGGCGCCGACAGGCGCCGGCGGGGCGCAGCCCCGTAGGCCGTTCCCCACGGGAACGCCGCCCTGCGGGCCGTACCCGGCCTTCTGCGGGGACCCGTCTATTTTTTGCCCGGCAGGCATAAGGTAGAGGGAGAGGGGAGGGGAAGCAATGCGGCGGGCCAGGCAGCTGATGCTTCATACCTCCGCGATGACGGCTACCACCCTGCTGATGCGTACCATCGCCATGGTATTCCAGGTGTATGTGGCCGGCAAGATCGGTGCGGCCGGTATTGGGCTGTTCCAGCTGGTGCTGTCGGTCTATACGCTGGCCACTACTGTGGCACAGTCCGGGATTCGCCTGGCGGCGACCCGCCTGGTT
>SFLS01000050.1 GCA_004554485.1 Oscillospiraceae bacterium
CCAACGCCCTGACCATCTACGCCCAGTCCACGGATAAAAGCACCATGGGCAAGCTGATCGCCACGGGTGCTAAACGCGACAACAATGCGGTCATAGGAGGCAACGGAGGCAACAGCTACGGCGGCAGCTGCGGCACCATCATCATCAACGGCGGCACGGTCACCGCCACATCCACGGGCTACGGCGCGGCCATCGGCGGCGGCTACGGCATATTCACTGGCGGCAGCGGCGGGACCATTACCATCAACGGCGGCAACATCAATGCCAGCAACCAAATCGGCGCAGGCATCGGCGGCGGCGAGGGCGGCGGCGACGGCGGCAGCGGCGGCGAGATCACCATCAACGGCGGTTCTGTCATCGCAACCGGCGTCAACGGCGCGGGCATCGGCGGCGGTCAGGGCGACGGCGGCGGTCAAGGCGGCGGCAGCGGCGGCACCATCACCATCAACGGCGGTTCTGTCATCGCAACCGGCGTCAACGGCGCGGCCATCGGCGGCGGATACAGCGGCGGAGTCACCGGCGGCAGCGGCGGCAAGATCATCATCACCGGCGGCAACATCGCTGCCAGCGGCGACGGCACGGCCATCGGCGGCGGCTGCGGCACCCACGGCGGCAGCGGCGGCGAAGTCACCATTACCGGCGGCACCGTCACCGCCACCGGTGGTGACGGTGCCGAGGGCATCGGCGGCGGATACAGCGGCGTCTTTGCAATCGGAGGCAGCGGCACCTTCGAGACTACCGGCAACGGCAACGCGGTGATCTTCGCAAGCTCCATTGGCGACCAGAGCGGCAAGACGTCGAATGCGTGGCACGGCATCATCTTTGAGGGCGACGCTGCCGGCATCATCTACGGCGAAAGTGTTGCGCCTACGGATGACTTTACCATTCCAACCGGCAAAACCCTGACCATCCCCGACGGCGTGACCATGACCGTTAACAGCAGAATTACAGTGAATGGTACTCTTGCCAATAATGGCACCATTATCGGCTCCGGCTCCATTACGCCGGAAGAGAAGAAACTGACCTATAAGGCAGCCCCCAGCACCCCGGTGATTGATTCCGTAAGCGCTGACAGCATTACGCTCCGACCCATCACCGGTGAAACGGCTGTGGAATACAGCAAGGACAATACAAACTGGCAGAGTGGAACAACCTTCAGCGGCCTGACTGCGGCCACAAGCTACACCTTCTACGCCCGGTATCAGGCGAATGGTTTTTACAAGGGCGCCTCGCCTCAGAGCGACGGCAGTACTCCCACATACATCGCCTACTACGACGGCCCGGCAATCGTGATCGGCACTGACGGGATTTCCGGCTATTCAGATGACGGCGGTTATCATTTTATCTATTTTGGTAATTGGGAGGCCCCGGACAGCAACACCACTTCCGGCCCAATCAGATGGCGGGTGCTGGATGACCAGACCAACACCGGGGAAAGCGGCCTCTTCCTGCTGTCCGATGTGCTGCTTGGAAAGGGCTCACGTGGCGGAGTATATTTTGATAACACAAGCCGATTCAGCAACGCATGGCAGGGCAGCAGCGCACAGGCATGGTGCAGGGATTTTGCCGGAGAATCGGGCGCGGAAAGCAATGTAAATGACGCTTTTACAGCAGATGAATTGGGTGTGATTTTATCAACTTCTAAAAGCGATGCCGAATTTGACAGTGAACACCACACCTTTTGTGCTTCCGAGAATATTTTAAGCGGTGACAGGGTATTTTTCCTGTCGGCAGAAGAAGCGGAAAACGACGAGTATGGATTTACAGATGACGCCGCGCAAGTTGCCAATTATGGCACGAGTGCGGGCGGATGGTGGCTTCGTTCTTTTCTTAATGAACATGACCTACCTTTCGCGGGTAGAATTGGAGACCGCGGCAGGGTGGGTGAAGAGGGCGTGATCAATCCTTGGGCGGCTCGCCCCGCTTTTAACTTAAATACGAGCTCTGTCCTCTTTACCTCCGCCGCCGCAGGCGGCAAAGCGGATACCGCAGTGGACGAAAACTTAACTGCCGTCGGCACAGGCACAGGGGAATGGAAACTGACGCTTTTGGACAACAGCAGAAAAAGCTTTACTGCCTCCGCAGGCACAGGCACGGCCTTAATGCAGAAACCTGGATATTCCGATTGGACGGTAAGCATCGACTATTCCGGCGCACCAACAGGTGCGAACGAATATGTTTCCGCAATGCTCGCGGACGAAAGCGGCACGCCCCTTTACTATGGGCGGATTGTAAGTAGCAGCGCTTCCGGTACGGCAAGGGTAACGATCCCCGCCGGTCTTGCGCCGGGCAGCTATACCCTCAAAGTGTTCAGCGAACAGTATAACGGGGATAAACAGACCGACTATGCAAGTACCTTTGAAAATATCAATCTTACCGTTGGGTATAAAGAGCAATTTTCCCTCGCTCCCGGCAGCACCTATTATTTTGACCTTTCCGGAGCGGACATTCCGGGCGACAAGAACGGCAGCTTGCCGGACGATTCCCTTCATTGGGTGCCCTTCACCTACGCAGGCACCGTAAACGCCTATGTGCTGAAAAGCCGTTCTGCCAATGACAACACCGCAAAAGGGGATTCAGCAAATGCGGCAGGCAGCACAGACCCCGACAACCCCATTGGCTACACCTATGACCACAGCCTGTTCATTGCGGACTACAACGTGACCCGTAGAGCCGACTGGAATAACCTGAATAGGCATAACCTGATTTTTGGCAAGGCCTACACCAGCGGCGGCGTGGACTACACCCTCCGCGTGCCCTCGGCGGGGAGCAGCGGCACCGCTTCGGGCGGCACCCCGGCAAGCAACGAGTGGGAC
>SFLS01000007.1 GCA_004554485.1 Oscillospiraceae bacterium
GAGGAAAAGGCGGCACTGGCGGAGCGGAAAAACCGTCAATATGTGGCGCTTTTGCAAAACCTGACACCTGATCACGTGCTGCCCGGCATCCGTCAGTTTCTGCGCGATGCCCAGGCAGACGGCGTGAAGCTGGGTCTTGCCTCAGCGTCGAAGAACGCACGCACCATCATGGACGCTTTAGACCTGACGCAGAGCATCGATTTCATTGCCGATGCGGCTGCGGCACGGTCGAAGCCTGCCCCCGACATCTTTCTGCTGGCGGCAGAGGGTTTGGGTTTATCGCCCGAGGACTGCATCGGCATCGAGGATGCGGCGGCAGGGATCAAGGCCATCCATGCAGCAGGCATGAGAGCCGTTGGTATCGGGGATGCGACAGCGCTCCATGAGGCGGATCTGCTGCTGCCCGAAACCGGAAAACTTGTATACCAAGATGTAAAACAGCATTTTTGCTGAATCATTCCCGCCGATAGTTATTACCCCACTTATTGATGCATATCGGTCAACGAAAAGGAGGAATATATCCGCTGCGGCAGGCGGTGCGGTAGTGTGGAGATCTATCGCAAAGGAATACCGCTTCACAGCGATTACAAGGCTGCTCCTTGCGGAGACAGAGCAGTTACAGCCGAGAATTATGGCAAATGGTCATTATGGCTGACGGCGAGGGCTGCGACGAGCTTTGTCTCGGCATCACGCCGGCGGTCATTCATCTTGGCCTCGGCCGTCGCCTGCTGGCGATCGTCGAGGAGCGGCCGGCGAAGCTCTTTCCCTTCTGCCTGTGCAGCGTTCAGCGCTTCCTCGCTCTTTGCAGTCGCTTCGGCTACTGCTTTGTCGAGGTCGGCCATGTACTGGGCATCTTCCATGAGGGAGTAGCTGCCACCTGCATCTTCTGCGATATTCTGCATAGAATAGTTATTGACAGCATCAGTGTCTTGTGCTACACTAATGGTGTCGAAGTCAACCGCTGTGTTCCGTCTGGGCAATTGTAACCCATCTCGATGAAGCAGTCGGTTGGCTTCTTTTTTGCTATACCCTATGAGATTCCCACGAATCAACTGGTCTGCAATTGTATGCTGCTTGTAGTTCGCTTCGATTTTAAGACGCTCATTTATTAGCCTTTCCGCCCACTTCCGTGGGCTTCGGTTACGTTCCCATGTAATAATTTCAAAAGAAACTACGATAAAACAGGCGCCGACACCCGGAACGCAAGCCGGTTGGTGCCTGTTTTTTTACTGCGGAATAGTTGTTTATTGAATATCTGTTACCTGATAGCCCTCATCGGTAACAGCTTGTTTCAGCGTGTCATCGGGAATCTCTTTTTCCAGCGTTACAACAGCTGTTCCGGTCGTACAACTGACTTCAGCCTGCTTTACGCCGTCAAGTGCCAGAAGCGCCTTTTTGACGTGCATCTCGCAATGCCCGCACATCATACCTTCAATTTTTAATGTCTTTTCCATTGCTCTTTTCTCCTTCTCGGTTGTGGCTTTTAGTCGATTCTTGATTTTGTGATCCCGTTTGGAGTCGTACATCCGAAAGAAATTCAAACGCAGGGCATTGGTGACAACGCTGAAGCTGGATAAACTCATGGCCGCCGCGGCAAACATGGGGTTGAGCTGCCAGCCGAGCAGGGAGATAAATACGCCTGCCGCCAGCGGGATACCAATGGTGTTGTAGATAAACGCCCAAAACAGGTTTTCGTGAATATTTCGCAGCGTCGCGCGGCTCAAACGGATGGCCGCAGGCACATCGGACAGACGGCTTTTCATCAGCACCACATCCGCCGCGTCAATCGCCACATCGGCGCCCGCACCAATGGCAATGCCGATATCGGCGCTGGTCAGGGCCGGGGCGTCATTGACGCCGTCCCCGACCATGATGACGTTTCCTTTTTGCTGCAGCTCACGGATTACGTTCTCCTTGCCGTCCGGAAGCACACCGGCAATCACTTCGTCAACGCCGGCCCTCGCTCCGATCGCTTTCGCCGTGCGCTCGTTATCGCCCGTCAGCATTACCACATGGATGCCCATATTCTGCATTTCCTTTATCGCCTGCGGACTGTCCTCTTTGATCGTATCCGCAACGGTGATAATACCGCAAAGCTCACCGCCGCCGGCAAAGAACAGCGGCGTTTTTCCTTCTTCCGAAAGCCGCTCGGATTCTGCCTTTATTTCATCAGGCACAGGGATTTGTTCGCTGATAAATTGATAGCTGCCGCCAAGCAGGACAGCACCGCCCAGAGAAGCGGTAAGTCCGTTGCCCGGTAAGGCTTTGAACTGCTCTACCTCACTGGCTGCCAGACCATCCTGCTCCGCCCTTTGCGTGATTGCCCGTGCCAGCGGATGCTCGCTTTTTTTCTCCAGCGTATACGCAATCGATAAAAGCTCCTTTTCGCTTCTGCCATTTATCGGGATCAGATCCGTAACTCTTGGTTCTCCTTGCGTTATCGTTCCGGTTTTATCAAGCGCTACAATCTGCGTTTTTCCCGTTTTTTCCAGAGAAACGGCTGTCTTAAAGAGGATTCCGTTCTTTGCGCCCTTTCCGCTGCCCACCATAATGGCTACAGGCGTGGCAAGCCCCAGCGCGCAGGGACAGCTGATCACCAGGACCGAGATGCCCCTCGCCAAAGCAAAGTCTACCGTCTCACCGGCGATAAGCCATGCTATCACCGTTATCACTGCAATCGCAATCACAGCTGGGACAAACACCCCCGACACCTTGTCTGCGACCTTTGCAATCGGCGCTTTTGTGGCAGCCGCATCGCTGACCATCTGAATGATCTGCGAAAGCGTGGTGTCCTCGCCCACTCTGGTTGCCTCACAGCGGAGAAAACCCGACCGGTTCAGCGTTCCTGCGGAGACCATGCTTCCTGCCGCTTTGTCGACCGGAATGCTCTCCCCGGTCAGGGTGGATTCGTCAACGGCGCTGTTTCCCTCCAAAACCGTTCCGTCCACAGGGATATTTTCGCCGGGACGCACCAAAAAGATGTCGCTCTTTGCCACCTGCTCAATCGGCACCGTTATTTCGGTACCGTCCCTGTCGAGCGTGGCAGTCTTGGGCGCCAGCTTCATCAGCCCCTTCAAAGCGTCGGTGGTTTTGCCCTTTGAGCGCGCCTCCAGCATTTTGCCCAGGGTAATCAGCGTAAGAATCGTGGCGGCAGACTCGAAGTAGAATTCGTGCATATAGGACATCACAGCATCCATATTGCCCCTGACCTGGGCGTCCGTCATGGCAAATAGAGCGAATGTGCTGTAACCAAAGGCAGCCGCAGCGCCTAATGCAACCAAAGCGTCCATGTTCGGGGCACGGTGCCACAGGCTCTTAAATCCGCTGATAAAGAACTTCTGGTTGATGACCATGACCGCAACCGTCAGCAATAGCTGCAAAAGTCCCATTGCCACATGGTTGCCGTCAAAAAAAGATGGCAGCGGCCAGCCCCACATCATGTGCCCCATGGAAACGTACATCAGTACAATCCAGAAGCCCAAAGAGGCAAAGAGTCGCTTTTTCAGCGCAGGGGTTTCCCGATCCTTCAGCGCGTCCCCGTCGGAGGATGACCGTGTGTTTCGCTCCGTGTTTCTTTTTTTTATTGCCGCGTCGTATCCTGCGTTACGAACCGCCGCTATAATCTCTTCGGCATCGGCAGTTCCCTCCACACCCATGGAATTGGTCAGCAGGCTAACCGAGCAGGAGGTTACACCTTTCACGCCTGATACTGCTTTTTCCACACGGGCGGTGCAGGCAGCACAGCTCATACCGGTTACTGTATATTGCTCCATCGTTTATTTGTAACGCCTCCTTTTATTTCATCAGTTTTTGCAGGGTCGCCACTAACTCGTCAATTACTTCATCCTTGCCGTCACGAATATCCCTGGCAACACAGCCCCGGATATGGCTCGCCAGCAGCTCCTTATTAAAGGCATTGACCGCAGCGTTCACAGCGGCAGACTGGATTAGTATATCCGCGCAGTAAGCGTTTTTTTCCACCATCCCGCGAATCCCGCGAATCTGCCCTTCGATTCGGTTCAGGCGGTGAATCAGCTTTTTGCGCTCTTCTTCCGGACGGGCTGTTGTCTTTTCGCAGCATCCGCAAACTTCTTTATCAGTCATTGTCACATTCTCCTTCCATACCCCGGCAGGGTATTATCATTATATACCCCGTAGGGGTATATGTCAATGGGATCACCGGCAATTCACGCCGGCACTTTTATATTTTGGCAAAGGGCGAAGGGAAAAGCAGGGCTGAATCCTGTCCGGCGGCGCGTACCCGGAAATTCCTGACGGAAAACCGGGCGGTTCCAAAGCAGCCGTCCCGGCCTTTGGCAGCGCAGAGATGCCGTAAAACACCGGCCGCCTCCCCGTAGGGAGGCGGCCGGTGTTTTATGAAAAGTCAGGAAAGCGGTTCAAAGTCCTCAGCGCCGTGCTTGCAAAGCGGGCAGATAAAATCTTCGGGCAGGGTGTCGCCCTCGTAGACATAGCCGCAGATCTTGCAGACAAAGCCCTTTTTCTGCTCAGCCTGGGGCTGGGGCTTGGGCTTGATGTGCTGGAAGTAGTAGCTGTAGGTGACGGAAGGCTCCTCGGAGAGGATCTGCGCCTCGGTGACCTCGGCCACAAAAAGGGTGTGCGTCCCGTAATCGGCGGTGGAGATGACCCGCCCGGAGAGCAACGCGTTGGTATACTCCGGCAGGTAGCACAGCCCGTTGGCGCTGCGGGGGCCCTCCCAGCCGGCAAATTTATCGGTATCTCGGCCGCTCTGGAAGCCGAAGTGCTGAAAGACCTTAAAGGGGACCTTTTCGGTGAGGACCGAAACGTTGAATACCCCGGTCCGGAGGATCATATCGTGGGTGAGGTTCTGCTTGTTGACGGCGATGGTGATCCGCTTGGGGGTATCGGTAAGCAGCTGGGCGGTATTGATAATGCAGCCGTTGTCCTTTTCCCCCTCCCGTGCGGTCAGTACAAACAGACCGTAGGAGAGCTTGAAGAAGGCGGCGGGATCCATGGAACCGCCGGCAGCCGGCGCAGCCGCGGCCGCTGCGGGTTTCCGCCGGGGCATGGTGGCGGCCAGCGCTTCCACCAGCGCGTCAACATCGGCGCTCTGGGCGGGCTTCAGGGAGGAACGCAGCGAAACCGTTTCGTTCAGGAAGGTCATGTTCCGGCACTCGGAAAGGATCTCCCGCATCAGCCGGCCGGAGGTCGCCGCCCAGGAGCCGTTTTCCACAAAGGCCACCGTGCGATTCTGGATATTGTGTGCGGCCAGATCCCGCAGCAGCTCGTCCATCGAAACAAATACCCCGGCATTGTAGGTAGTGGAAGCAAACAGCAGATGGCTCCAGCGGAACGCGGCCGCCACAATCTCGGAGGCGGGGGTCACCGATACATCAAACATGACGGTGCGGATCCCCTGGTCCCGCAGACGGGAAGCAATGATCTCCGCCGTATTTTCGGTGTTGCCGTAGACCGAAGCATAGGCGATCATCACGCCGGTATCCTCGGGCTGGTAGGTGCTCCAGCGCTGGTATTTTTCGATATAGTCGCCGATATTGCTGCGCCAGACAAAGCCGTGCAGGGGGCAGATCATCTCGATCTCCAAAGCGGACACCTTTTGCAGAAGGGCCTGCACCTGGGTGCCGTATTTGCCCACGATATTGCAGTAATAGCGGCGCGCTTCATCCAGGTAGTCCCGCATAAAGTCCACTTCATCGGCAAAGATGGCGCCGTTGAGCGCCCCAAAGGTGCCGAAGGCGTCGGCGGAAAACAGGATATGGTCGGTCAAATCATAGGTCACCATGACCTCCGGCCAGTGCACCATGGGGGCCATAAGGAACTGCAGCGTATGGCGGCCGGTGGACAGGGTATCGCGCTCTTGCACCAGGTGGAGTTTGACGGACCGGTCCAGGGAGAAGAACTGTTCCATCATGGCGCGGGTCTTTTCGTTGCAGACCACGGTCACCTCGGGGTAACGGAGCACCAGCTCGGAAAGGGTGGCGGAATGGTCGGGCTCCATGTGCTGGATAATCACATAATCCAGCTTGCGGCCGCCCAAAGCGTGCGCCAGATTTTCAAAAAATACCTTGCCGACTGCCTTATCCACCGTATCAAAAAGGACGGTAGAATCATCGGTGAGCAGATAGGAATTATAGGATACGCCTGTCGGGACCGAGTAGACCCCTTCAAACATAGCCAGCCGGCGGTCGTTCCCGCCGACCCATACCAGATCATCGGTCAGCTTTTTCGTGCAGTACATAGAATACCTCCTTTTTCAAATACCATCTGTTTGGTATTATAGTCCACTTTACCGCCGGTTTCAATATTTCCGTAAAAGAATGGGAGCCCCGCTCTGTTTTGGTATGGAAGAAGAACAGCTCCTGGACCTGCTGCGTCCGCTCCGGGATTGCGAAGCGGAAACGCGGGAGTTCCGCTTTTCCAATGGATACGCCAAGGTGGCACCCGGCCGGGCGGATGCTTTCCGAACCGCTTTTGGAGAGGCAGACCGGATGCTTTACGCTGAAAAGAATACGGCAAGATCCGCCTTAAAATAAAAGCTCCCCGCCCAATGATGGGCGCTGATAAAACAGCAGATCCTCCCTATGATCACACAGCGATTATAGGGAGGATTTGTTTGTATTTGCCTGACAAGCCGCAAAGGAGTGCCGCTTTCTTGACGAAACAAAGTGACGCAGGACGCACGATACTACCGTCAGAGGAGTATAGAAGTGGGCCCCTTTCCTTCTGAATGGCTTTAAAGAGGCGGACAAACTGAAAGTGATCAGGGAGAAAATTTTTTTGAGATAACCCTTGACATTTTATCATTATTGATATTTAATATTAACAAGGATATTATATCAGTTAGGTGAATGCTATGATAAGACGTAATACGATTCAACGTTCCTCCGTTCTGGAAGCAGTAAACAAATTGCATTGCCATGCCACGGCAGACGAGATATATAACGAAATTGCCAAGGAGCATCCTACGATCAGCCGTGCAACCGTATACCGAAATCTGAATCTGTTATCTGAAATGGGCGAAATTCGCCGTCTTGAGATACCTGGGAGTGCTGATCGTTTCGACCATATCAGCAGCAATCATTGTCATGTAAAATGTGAAGTATGCGGACGAGTTTTTGATGTGGATATGGATTTTGTCAGCGGCCTTGAAAGTGGGATCAGAGATGTCCACGGATTTGACTTTTCAGGTTATGACATCATCTTTCATGGCATATGTCCGGAATGCAAAGAACAAAAGGGTTCCGGCAAGGAATAAAGCAGCTTGGGAAAAGGCGCGGAAACGAGCGTTTTCATAAATTAAATTAAGGAGGATTATCATGAGAAGCATTACTACTTTAGATCTGCAGTACGCACATCGTTTTTATGGTTTCAAGGGTGAGGCCCAGTATCTGCATGGACATACAGGGGTTCTGACCATTGAAGTGGAAGACTCTGTTGAACCGGGCGTAAATATGGTCTTTCCCTGCAATGAGATTCAGAAAACAGCATGGGAGGTTCTGAAGAATTTCGACCACGCTCTGATCCTGCGGGAAGACGATCCGCTGCTGCCTGCAATCCTGAAAGTCTACGAAGAGCAGGGCATCAAGGACGGCGCCCCTACCAACAAGATGAAGGGCCCCGCGTTCAAAACCGAGCTTGCAACCGCTTATCCCGATTGCCGTCTGGTCGTAACAAAGGAGACCATGACTGTGGAAGGCATGATCAAGATTGTTTATGATCTTCTGAAAGACAAGCTGAATATCGCCAAGCTGACCTTCACCAGCGGCGTGAACGCTGCGTCCCAGGAATATAAGCCTGAAGCCTCCCGGGACCGCTGCCCCCTGTGCGGTATCGCTCTGAACGAAAACGGCGTATGCCCCAAGTGTGGGTACAAGAAGTAATCATTCCCAGGCGCAAAAACAGAACGCCCGAAGAATCCGCGGATTCTTCGGGCGTTCTGCCTGTATGCAAACGGCAGCTTTTTCGGGACATATGCCATACTGCCTTATAAACGCCCGTGTAATGGGCGGGGAGCTTGGCTGGCGGGGTTTATCACCGCGCCCGCAGCTGCCAGAAGGCAACGGCGCTGGCCGCGGCAACGTTCAGCGAATCCACCCCATGCTGCATGGGGATGCGCACCGTGTAATCGCAGTCGGCAATGGTGGTGCGGGCAAGGCCCGTCCCCTCGGTCCCCAGCACAATGGCCAGCTTTTCTTCCGCCGCCAGCCGCGAATCGTCGATGGGGACGGCGTCCTCCCGCAGCGCCATGGCGGCGGTCCGAAAGCCCATCTCCCGCAGGCGGTCGATCCCGGGGCGGGGCCACTCCCCGGCATTTTGCCCGATATAGGCCCAGGGGATCTGGAAAACCGTTCCCATGCTGACCCGGACCGCCCGGCGGTTCAGCGGGTCGCAGCAGTTCGGCGTCAGCAGCACGGCGTCGATCCCAAGGGCGGCGGCCGAGCGGATGATCGCCCCGACGTTGGTGGCGTCCACGATGCTTTCCAGCACCGCCACCCGGCGGGCGCCGGTGCACAGGGCCTCAAAACGGGCCGGTTGGGGACGGCGCATGGCGCACAGCACGCCCCGGGACAGCTCATACCCGGTCAGCCCCGCCAGCAGCTCCCGTTCTCCCGTATAGACGGGGATCTCTCCGCAGCGCCGGATGATCTCGCTTGCCTTGCCCTCGATAAACCGGCGCTCCATCAGCAGCGAAAGCGGCTGACAGCCATTTTCCAGCGCCAGGCCGATGACGGTGGGGCTTTCGGCGATGAATATCCCCTTTTCCGGCTCCAGCCGGCAGCGCAGCTGCGCTTCGGTCAGCCGCAGGTAGACATCCAGCTCCGGCCGGGAAAGATCGGTGATTTCGATGATTTGCGCCATACGGTACCCCTCCTGACAGGCGTTTTCCCCTATGATTATACCAAACGGTTTTCCAAAAGGGAATCCCGACCGGGCCGTTTTATTCCGGCAGCGCCTCCCAAAGGGGGCCTTCCAGCGCAAGCAGGGCGGAAAGCGGAATCTCGGCGCCGCCGGCCAGACAAAGGGCAGGAGGGAATTGCTTCAGGCGCAGGACCTGTCCGCTGACCGTCACGCAGGCGCCGCCCGCCTTTTTCTCATCCGGCAGAAAGTAGGTGGCAGTAACCGTCGGATGCTCCTCCAGCCGCCCGGCCAAAAGCCGCAGGCGGGCATCCAGCGCCGTCTGGGCGTCCTCGCTCAGCGCCGGTCGGTTCTCGGTTTGGCGTGCGGCCTCCCGCAGAATCGCCCCATGGCCGGCAAGCGCCGCAAAGGGTGCAAACTGTGCCGCCCGCTCCTGCCGCGCCATGGGCGGGTGCCGCCGCGAAACCGGGCGCGGCAGGCCGATGATGTCCTCGTATTGACGGGAGCTCATGCCTTATGCCCTCCGATCTGCCCGTTGCGGGCCACGGTGGTAGCGCCCTCCAGCAGATCCATGCCCCGCAGGATAGCGTTTTTTCCGTACTTTTTGCGCAGGGCAATGACCGCCTGCTGCCCGCTGCGTTCCCGCGCCAGCGCCGCCCGTTCCCGTTCCTGCTGTTCCTGCCGCGCCGCGTAGTCGGTAAAGAGATCCAGCTGCTCGCACGCGGGCGGGCAGAGCTCCTCCTCCGGCAAAACCCGGTTGGCAGTAACGGCAATGCGCCGTACCAGCAGGCCGGGCGCCGCAATGCGGTCAAACAGTCCGGCGGCGACCGTCATCAGCTGCCGGGCGGAGGCCGTGGGCGGCTCCAGATTGACGGAGCCATGGGCGGCCTTCGGCACCGCGCGGCCGTAGGCGTCGGCGGCAATCTGCCCCCGGAACGCCCTGCGGCGGGCGGCATCCGAGAGGTTTTCGGCGTCGTAGCCGAGATCCAGCACCAGCTGGCTGCACACCAACCCCTTTTCCACCAGGTCCAGGGAGAGAAGATCGGTCATTTCCCGCACGATAAGCCGGGCTTTTTCACATTCGTAGGGCTCCGGCAGCACCTGCCCGGAGCAGAGGCTGCCGGAACGGGGGCGGTAGGCCTTGATATCGGCGATGGTGCAGGGCTCCCAGCCCCAGGCATGGTCGATAAGCAGCTCGGCATTGACGCCGAACAGCCGGTAAAGCAGCTCCTCGTTGTGCAGCTCGTCGGGACGCCCCAGCGAGCAGCGGGCAATATCCCCCATGGTATACAGGCCGTTCTGCTCCAGCTTTTTGGCGTAGCCCCGCCCCACCCGCCAAAAATCGGTCAGGGGGCGGTGATCCCACAGCAGGCGGCGGTAGGTCTCCTCGGTCAGGCGGGCAATGCGCACCCCGTTGCGGTCCGGCTGGATGTGTTTGGCTTCGATATCCATCGCCACCTTGCAGAGATAGAGGTTGCTGCCGATGCCGGCGGTAGCGGTAATGCCGGTTTCCTGCAGCACCTCCAGGATCATCTGCATGGCAAATTCCCGCGCGGTAAGGCGGTAGCTGGTAAGATAATCGGTGGCGTCGATGAACACCTCATCGATGGAATAGACGTGGATATCCTCCGGCGCCACGTGACGCAGATAGATCTGGTAGATGCGGGCGCTGTACTGCAGGTAGCAGGCCATGCGGGGCGGCGCCACAATGTAATCCACCGCCAGCTCCGGCGCGCTTTTCAGCAGGGTAGCGTCGTGGGAGGAGCCGGTAAAAACGCCTCCGGGCGCGCTTTGCCGGCGTACGGCGTTGACAGCGGCGACCTGCTGCACCACCTCGAACAGACGCGGCCGTCCCGGCAGACCGCAGGCCTTCAGGGAGGGCGAAACCGCAAGGCAGATGGTTTTTTCGGTGCGGGCGGCGTCCGCCACCACCAGATGGGTGGTCAGCGCGTCCAGCCCGCGCTCCACACACTCCACCGAGGCAAAAAAGGATTTGAGATCGATGGCGATATAGGTCCGCTGCTTCACGGCTCTCCTTTCCGGCACACAATAAAAGAACATTTGTTCTTATTATACGCCTCCGGCCGCCCGAAGAAAAGAGGAAAACAGCACAATTCCGATGGAAATTTTTGCGCCGATTCTGCTAAAAAATATATGCCTTGCCGGCCCCGGACGCCAAAAGACCGCCCGGCCGGGCGGCACAGGCGGTCTTTTTCGCGGGCGGCATTCCCGGCAGGGGAGTGCGGCCAAAGCGCGGTCATTCGGCAAACATGGGGGTGGAAAGGTAACGGTCGCCGGTATCGGGCAGCAGCACCACGATGTTTTTGCCGGCGTTTTCCGGGCGCTTGGCAATTTCAACAGCGGCCCAGACGGCGGCGCCGGAGGAAATACCGACCAGGATCCCCTCGCTGTGTCCGATCTCGCGGCCGGTGGCAAAGGCATCCTCGTTTTCCACGGGGATGATCTCATCGTAGATGCCGGTATCCAGCACCTTGGGGACAAACCCGGCGCCGATGCCCTGAATCTTGTGGGAGCCGGCTACGCCGGTGGAAAGAACGGCGGAGCTTTTCGGCTCGACGGCAACTACCTTGACGGCCGGATTCTTCGCTTTCAGGTACTGTCCGACGCCGGTAATGGTGCCGCCGGTGCCCACGCCTGCCACAAAGTAATCCACATGGCCGTCGGTATCCTCGTAGATCTCGGGGCCGGTGGTTGCAAAGTGGGCTTTGGGATTGGCCTCATTGACAAACTGGCCGGGGACAAAGCTGCCGGGAATCTCCTGCGCCAGTTCGTCCGCCTTGGCGATGGCGCCCTTCATGCCCTTGGCGCCGTCGGTCAGCACCAGCTCCGCGCCGTAGGCCTTCATCAGCTGGCGGCGCTCCACGCTCATGGTATCCGGCATGACGATAATGATGCGGTAGCCCCGGGCTGCGGCGACGGAGGCCAGTCCGATGCCGGTATTGCCGGAGGTAGGCTCGATGATGACGGAGCCCTCTTTCAGCAGGCCCTTTTCCTCGGCGTCGTCGATCATTGCCTTGGCAATGCGGTCCTTGACGGAGCCGGCGGGGTTAAAATACTCCAGCTTGGCCAGGAGCTTTGCCTTCAGGCCGTATTTCTTTTCGATGTGGGTCAGTTCCAGCAGGGGAGTTTTTCCGATGAGTTGATCGGCGGAAGTATAAATGTTAGCCATTGCAGTATTCTCCTTCTTGATGTTATTTCTTAGGATAGTTGAATTTGAGGATAGTTGGATTTGGGATATGGCGTTTGCAAGCTGTGCTTCAACATCGAAAATCGATGGGGAGCGGTCGAAACGGAAGATTCATCTTTTTCAGCCTCGTTTCCTGGAAATAGTTTGGAATAGCAAAAACGGGGAGCCTTCCGGCTTCCCGTTTGCAAAACACCGCTGCGGCCCCAAAAGTGCCGGGCCGTTATGCTCCGCAAAAGCTGCCGGAAGGGTAGAGAAAGTCGGCGCACCGACAGATGCGCATACAGATTGCGGACATCTCAGCGTACAGCTTCTTCATGGCTCCAACTCCTTTCCATCAACATACTTGCTTGGTGGGTTTATCTTGATCTGGTTCTATTATACCACCTTCCCCGGCAAATGTCAATAGGCTTTTGCAAAAAAAGTGGCGGGTCCCCCGCTTTGGGGCAAACCCGCCGTTTTGTCGTTTGTTTACGGCTCCTTCGGGAGCGCCTGCGCCTTTTTGCGGCGGGTCATCCCGTAGAACACCGCTCCCAGCACGCACCAGACCAGCAGCGCCACCCGGCTTTGCGGTCCCAGATACGCCCAGGGATTGGGCACTACCAGCAAGGCGGCAAAGAAGATGGAGAACAGAACCCCCAGCAGCGCATTGACCTGAAGCAGTATTCCGGCATCTTTTTGCCTGCGCATCTGCACAAAGGCGGAAGCGGAGGTAAGGCCGTAGCCGATGGCGGCGCCGATGGAGGACATATCCACCACCCAGCCGATGACCGTTCTGCCAAACCAGGGGGCCAGCAGGGAGATGATCATAATAAAGATCAGCGCCAGGTAGGGCGTATGATAGCGGGCGTGCAGCTTGCCGAACCACGCGGGCAGCACCTTTTCCTTGGCCATGGAATAAAGCAGTCGGCTGGTCGCCATATAAAAGCCGATGATGCCGCTGAGCACCGCGCACAGCAGCGCCACCCCCAGCAGAACCAGTCCCGGAACCCCCAGCACCAGCTTGGCGGCGTTAAAGGTGGGCAGGGCGCTCAGTCCCTGCAGGCTTTGGGGCAGCACATCCAGCTTGCAGTCGGCAATGTAGGGCAGCCAGCTCTCATAGCCTTCCGGCAGGGCGGCCGCGGTCAGGGTATTCAGGATGATGTACAGCGCCGCGCCGATCAGGATGGACAGGACCATGATGATCTTGGACTTACGGGGAGAAAAGTTGAATTCCTCCGCGGCCTGCGGGATGGAATCAAAGCCCACAAAGGCCCAGGGGGCGACGGCAATCACGGCCAGGATACCGCCCAGCTGCAGGGAGCCGTCCCCCTCGCTCAAAAAGCCCGGCTGCAGATGGGCCGCGGAAGCGCTGCCGCTGAACAGCGAGGCCACAGCCAGCAGCAGGACCGCCCCTACCAGTCCCAGCGCCAGCCCGGTCTGGAACTTGCCGGCGACCGAGATGCCGCGGATACTCAGCACCGCAAAGAGCACCAGCGCTACCACCGCCAGCAGCAGTTCACCGGCATAGATGCTGTAGCCCTCCACCGAATAAAGGTAGCCCCACTGGGTCAGCCGGGGAAACAGGTTCCGGCCGATGAGGGCCAGGGCCGTCGCATTCAGCGGAACGATGGCCAGATAGCTGAGCCCCAAAAACCACGCGCAGATAAAGCCTGCCGTCGGCCCGAAGGAAGCGTTGGTAAAGGCGAATTCCCCGCCGGCGACCGGGAAACGGTTGATCATGTAATCGTAGTTAAAGGCGATGCAGACCATGATAAGCGCCGCAAGGCCCATGGCGATCGCCGTTCCCCAAGGCCCTGCGTTGGGCAGAAAGGTGTTTCCGGGCATCACAAAGGCACCCCAGCCAATGATGCTGCCCAGCGCCAGCGCCCAGACATTCAGCGGCGAAAGCCTTCTCTGCAGCTTGTTTTCGGGTTTTTTCGGTTCCATAATGACCTCCTGTTTTTGTCCGTTTCGTCTCTCCACACCAGTGGAGGAGTGCGCCGCAGGCGGTGGGGGAAAGTTATCCTATCCCTATGCGGCAAAAGGGATTCTTATCCGTTCTTTTGGTCCGGGAATTCCCGGAGGACCAGCTCCAGCGCCCGCTCCTCCAGAGAAAAATCGCAGGCGGTAGGATCCAGCCCCAGCCGGCGCAGCAGCTCCCGCATCAGGCCGGGGTTTCGCACCAGGACCGGTCCCATTGCCCAGGTGGCGAAAAAGTTGCGGTAGAGGGTGCCTTCGCAGCCCTCCTCCCGGTCCCCGTCGCCAAAGCCGCTCACCTGCCGGAACAGCGGAGAGGGATTGCCCGCCGGATAAACCAGGCTGGCGGTGCGGTTCGCAAAGCCGTAGCAGCGCAGGGTCTCATCAAAGGCCGCCCGCCCGACCATATCCGCCACAAAGACCTTATTGTGCTCCTCCCCGCGGTAATCAAACAGGCCGATCCCGGGAAGCACCTCGCCGGTTACGGTGGTAAATTCCCTGCCGAACAGCTCTCGGGCATTGCCGGTGACAAACCAGAGCTGCCCCGCTTCGATATGGGCCTTGATCTCCTCGCTGTAGTGGCAGAAATGCGGAGCCATCGCCGCTAGGCTGCGGGCCTTTCCGTGCCCCATATAAACCAGGTCGACGCCCTCCAGCTTTATCTCCTCTCCCAGCCCGCAGGGGGCGGTCTCCGCCTGCGCGCCGGTCTCCCGGATCCGCTGACAAAGCACCTCCAGGTTCTTTTTATCGCCGTAAAGATCCATAGCGTCGGCGTACAGATGCAGAATTTTAACGGTCTTCACGTTTTAGCACCTCCAAGATCTTGCCCTCGTTGCCGAAAGCGGATGCGGCAAGGATATAAATATCGCCCTTCGTTTTGCGAAAAGCCTCTTTGGTCTTATCCAGGTCGGTTTCATAGACCAGCGTCGGTTCGGTAAATCCGGCCGCCTTTACGCAGACGGCGGCGTCCAGCGCCCGGTTGCCGGTACATAGGATATTGGCCACCTTTCCCCGCAGCCGCTCAAAGGCCACATCGTATAGCCAGGAAATATCCTTGTATTCCAGGTACAGCACATTATTGATATAAAGGACGACGGTTTTTTCGCCCTCCTGCTCCAGCACATAGCTGATGCTCTGGTCCAGCGAGGCAGCGTTCTGCTTGGTCATCATCAGGACGGTCTTTCTGCCGTCAAAGGCGAAGGAATCCAGACGCTCCTTGGCAACATGAAAGCTCTTGGCTCCCCGAGCAAACTGCTCCAGGCTCATTCCGGAAGCGGAGCAGCAAACCGCCGCGGCCGCCACGGTATTGAACATATTAAAGGTGGTATTGTAGGTCACCTCCACCGGCACGCCGTTGATCAGCAGGCGCCGGGCGGCAAAATCCACCCCACTGCCCAGGAAGTCCGGCTCATGGGAGCGATAGCCGCAGTGCTCGCAGCGGAACAGCCCCAGGTGGTTGTAGTGATAGAAGGAGTAGCTCATCCTGTGGAAGCAGCGGGGGCAGATCCGGCAGTCATGGGTGCCGCTGACGCAGGTATCGGTGCTGCGAACGGTTTTATCCATGGCAAAGTAAATACATTGGTTGCCGCAGTCCGCCAGCTGCTGGCTGATCGGCTCGTTGGCGTTGAGGATCAGCGTGCAGTCCGGGCGCTGTGCGATGGCGGCGGCCACCTTTTCCAGCACCAGGTCCGGGTTGCCGTTGCGGACGACCTGGTCGCGCAGCAGGTTCAGCACCAAATAGTAGTCCGCCGGCACATCGGCAAAGATAAAGCGGGAGTAGCACTCATCCACTTCCAGCACGATGTAATCCGCCCGGAGCCGTCCGCCCAGCGTTGCCCCGCACAGCAGGGTGGTGGCAATGCCGGAAGTCAGGTTGGAGCCCTTTTCATTATTGATGACCGAGTAACCTTGCTGCCGCAGGACATGGGCGATCAGGTTGGAGGTCGTGGTCTTGCCGTTGGAACCGGTGACCGCAATGATTTTGCCGTCATAGCGCAGCTGCCGCAGCACGGCGGGATACAGCTTTAGTGCAATGCGGCCGGGGCTGTCCGTGCCGCCGCCCAGTAAATTTGCGCCGAAGGCCAGTACTTTACAGACCAGCGCCGCGATACAAAATTTCAGATTCATGGCGTTTTTATCATCCTTTTTTCTAATTTACCATTCCTGTCGGGTTGTTTTTCGATTTATTATTGCACAAAATGCGAATTCTCATAAACTATTTTTTAGCCCGGGGATAATAATTTTTTGTGTTATCCGGGTTAGGGGGCTGCTTTGTCCCTGTCACGCGGTGATGCGTTTTCTTGTTTTTGGCCTGCTATCCTATGCTTTAGGGCATTATAAGGCCTGTCTTTCGTTTGCGGCACCGCTTGCGGGCCATTATCATCAATACCGGTCACTGCCCGCTTAAAATTGATACCGTCTACGCACCGTCGTACCATCCGCACGCAACGGTCCAGGCCACAAAAGCGGCTGCCGACCGGGCGCCGCACTAAAAACCCGCCGTCCGCCCTGCACATTGTAGCAAATGGAAAAAGGCAGGTGGGTACACAGCCAAAGGCCCCCATCTGCAGGCTTTCCTTGTTTAAGAAGAAAACCCCATCCGCACGTTTTGCGGGGAGGGGGTATTTTACTGTGTTTTTTCTGTGCCATTGAAACGCCAAAAAGCGCAAATAAAGAGCAATATTTGCAAACTGCAAAAAGCCTGAAAACCCGCATAAACAAAGGAAAAGCCCCAGTTTCTCGCTTGAAACTGGGGCTTCTGTTTTGGTGGACCCGAAGGGATTCGAACCCTCGGCCTCCGCGATGCGAACGCGGCGCTCTCCCAACTGAGCCACGGGCCCGTGTGTTGCGGTTTTTTCAAACCGCTCAACTATAATAGCACGATTGACGGGCAGTGTCAAGCCGCAAAGATGCCTCCCGGCGTTTTTTGTGCGCTTCTGCGGGCAGGGGAGGGAAAGCACCCCCGAAAGCCCATATTGCCGCTACATACTCTCCAGGATCTCCCGGATGGCCGCCTCCACCTGCCGCACCTCCTCCCGGAACTGCCGGGCGGAAACGCGCACCGCGCCGTGCCCCAGAATGATGATCTGCTCCAGTCCGTCGGAGGTGGCTACCCGCACCCGGTGCTCTTTCGCCAGGTGGTGGGTCACCTTTTCAATATACATATCGGCGGTCTCGGCCTCCTTGGTATATACCACGCTGATGCCGTGGTGCCGTTCCACCGTGCCGGGGCTTCCCTTTACTTTGTAGGCGTCAAATACCAGAATCAGCTCGCACCGGCGGTAGCCCTGGTAGTTGCACAGCAGCTGGATCAGCCGGGCACGGGCGCTGTCCAGGTCCTCCCGGGCCAGCTCCTTCAGCTCCTCCCAGGCAAAAATGATATTGTACCCGTCCACCAGCAGGTATTCCGGCCCTTCCGGGAGGGGAGCGGCCGGCGCCGCCTTTTGGGGAACGGCGGTTTTTTCGGTATGCAGGGCAGCCGGGCCCCGCCGCTTGATGGGGCCGTAGGTCATCTCAAAAATGCGTATCAGCTCCCGATCCTGCAGCAGGGAGCCCCGGTAGGCCTCGCTGCGCCGGGCGGTCACGGCAGGCTCCGGGTCGTCCTGCTCCTGCAGGATATGGGTCTGCAGATGCGCCGCCTGCGGCACCTCGTCCCAGCGTACCGGGTGTCCCGCCCCGTGACTGCAAAAGATGGAATCCGCCGGATTCTCGGTGTCGGCGTCGCAGTCGTAGCCCACCGCTTCAATGACCTCCTGCGCATGGCGGCAGGGGGCGTAGCCGGCCGGCTCGCACAGCAGGCGGCCCCGCCCGTGGGTATAGCGGATCACCTCGGCGGGATACTCCTGCAGGGCGGACAGCGCCGCCGTACCGGTCAGCACCGCCGTGCCCGCCGTCGTTTCCGGCGGGGCAAAGTCCGCCTCCATCCGCTGTAGGTCGTTGAGGGCGCGCCCCAGCTGTTCCGGCGGCAGCTCCAGCCGAAAACGGCACACCGGCTCCAGCAGAATGCTCCGGGCGCTGCGCAGGCCCTGCCGCACCGCCCGGTAGGTGGCCTGCCGGAAGTCACCGCCCTCGGTATGTTTGGGGTGCGCCCGGCCGGCGATCAGCGTAATTTTCATATCGGTGATGGGGGAGCCGGTCAGCACCCCCGGATGGGTCTTTTCCGCCAGATGGCTCAGGATCAGCCGCTGCCAGTTGGGCTCCGGCTGGTCGGCACGGCAATCCGCGGCGAGCTGCACCCCGGCTCCCCGGGGCAGCGGTTCCAGCAGCAGATGCACCTCGGCGTAGTGGCGCAGCGGCTCGTAGTGCCCGATGCCCTCTACCGGCGCGGCGATGGTCTCCCGGTACAGGATACTCCCCTGCGAAAAACCGATCTCCAGTCCGCAGCGCTCCTTTGCCACGCTTTGCAGGATCTCCTGCTGGATCTCGCCCATCAGCCGCACGCGGATCTCGCGGCGGCGCTCATCCCACAGCAGATGCAGCTGGGGGTCCTCCTGCTCCAGCGGCCGCAGCCGGGCCAGGGCGGTATGGGGATCGCACCCCTCCGGCAGCGTGATGCAGTAGCTCATCACCGGCTCCAGCAGGGGAGGGGCCGCGTCGGCAGCGGCGCCCAGACCCTGTCCGGCGTAGCTGCGGCTCAGGCCCGTCACGGCGGCCACGGTACCGGCGGGGATCTCCTCCGCCGTCTGATATTTCGCGCCGGAATACAGCCGGATCTGATTAATCTTTTCCCCGCGGCCGTCGGTGCCGCTTTCGCCGGGCAGCGCCGTGCGCACCCTCAGGCTGCCGCCGGTCACCTTCAGGTGGGTCAGGCGGTTGCCCTGTTCATCGGTGGAGATCTTATACACCTGCGCCGAAAATTCGTCGGGATAAGATGGCGGTACGGTCAGGGTATCCAACCCCGCCAGCAGGGGGTCTATGCCCTCCAGACGCAGCGCCGAGCCAAAGTAGCAGGGGAACAGCTCCCGTCCGGCAATCGCCTCGGCCATGGCCCGGTCGGAAAGCGCCCCCCGCGCCAGATAGTCGGCCATCAGCCCCTCGCTGCACAGCGCCAGCGTCTCCGGGTCGGCGTCGGGGGGCATACAGCCCGGATGCAGTTTTTTCTGCAGTTCGTCCAGCAGCGCGGCGCGGTCGGCGCCCGGCTGGTCCATCTTGTTGATGAACAGAAAGGTCGGGATCCGGTACCGCTCCAGCAGCCGCCACAGCGTTTCGGTGTGGCTCTGCACGCCTGCCGTGCCGCTGATGATCAGCACGGCGTAATCCAGCACCGCCAGCGTCCGCTCCATTTCGGCGGAAAAATCCACGTGGCCCGGGGTATCCAGCAGCGTCAGGGCGGTGTGCGGCAGCGTCAGCCGCGCCTCCTTGGCAAAGATGGTGATCCCCCGGCTGCGCTCCAGCGCGTGGTGGTCCAGAAAGGCGTCCCCGTGGTCCACCCGTCCGGCCCGCCGCAGCGCCCCGGAGCGGTACAGCATCGCTTCGGTCAGGGTGGTTTTGCCGCTGTCCACATGCGCCAGCAGGCCTGCGCAGAGATTCTTTTGCACGCTGCTTTCCATGCCGGGGGTTCCTCCTTGCGGTATTTTTTAGGCCCTTTGCCCTGCCCGTCGGGGAGTGGCGTGCCGGTGCCAAAGCAAAAGGACCGCAGGGGCGGAAAGATCCCGTCCCGCGCGTTCTTGCCGCCTTCTATTATTTCATGTTTCGGCATAAAAAGCAATCTTGCGAAAAAACTAATATTTACGGTTGACAGCAACACATGAACGTGCTATCATATGAATGATAAAACATATGAACGGAGGTTAATATCATGCCAAAGGGCCACGATCACGGCGCCATTTTGCAGGCGGTGCGGCAGGAAATGCCCCCGGAGGAGCTGCTCTGCGATCTCTCCGATCTTTTCAAGGTCTTCGGGGATACTACGCGGATGCGCATCCTGTATTCGCTGTTTGAATCGGAGCTTTGCGTCTGCGCCATCACCGAGCTGCTGGGGATGACCCAGTCCGCCATTTCCCACCAGCTCCGGGTGCTGCGGGAAAACAAGCTGGTGGGCTGTCGCCGCGCGGGTAAAACCGTCTACTACTTTTTGGCGGATGACCACGTTCGCACCATCATCGGCCAGGGCTTCGAACACCTGACCGAACACCATGTCAAGGAGGAAAAATCAAAATGAAAAAGATCTATATGATGGAAGACCTGGATTGCGCCAACTGCGCCGCCAAGATGGAGGAGGCCATTTCCAAGATCGAGGGCGTTGCCTCCGCCCGCGTCAGCTATCTTGCCCAAAAGCTCATTCTGGAAGCCGACGACGCCCGCCTTGATGAAATCATGGCCGAGGTCGTCAAAACCTGCCGGCGGATCGAACCCGGCTGCCGCATCATTCTGGAATAACCCAAACAGCCCGCACAGCAAAATAGGGGAGGAACCGTCGGTATGTCAAAAAAGCAGAAAAATCTGATTCGCATCCTTGCCGCGGCGGCGCTGCTGGCGGTGGCCTGGGCGCTGCCGCTGCAGGGGATATGGCAGCTGCTGGCCTACTGTGTGCCGTACTTCATTGTCGGCTGGGATGTCCTGTGGGGCGCCGTGCGCAAGATCTTTCGGGGCAACCTGCTGGATGAGCAGTTTCTGATGTCCGTCGCCACCATCGGCGCCTTTGCCCTGGGGGATTACCGGGAAGCCGTGGCGGTCATGCTGTTCTATCAGATCGGCGAATGGTTCCAGGGCGTCGCGGTGGGCAAAAGCCGGCGGGATATCGCCGCGCTGATGGACCTGCGTCCCGATTACGCCAACGTGCTGCGGGACGGCCAGGAGGAACGGGTCAGCCCCGAGGAGGTTGCGGTGGGCGAGACCATCGTCATCCACCCCGGCGAAAAGATCCCGCTGGACGGCGTCATCCGTCAGGGCAGCACGGCGGTGGATACCGCCGCCCTCACCGGGGAAAGCCTGCCGCAGGAGAAGGCCGCCGGCGACCGCGTAGTCAGCGGCACCGTCAATCTCACCGGCAGCATCACCGTCTGTACCGAAAGCCTCTACGGCGAATCCACCGCCGCCCGCATCCTGGAGCTGGTGGAAAACGCCGCCGGGCAAAAGGCCCGGGTGGAAAACTTTATCACTCGCTTTGCCCATTGGTATACCCCCTGCGTGGTCGCCGGCGCGGCGCTGCTGGCGGTACTGCCTCCGCTCCTCTTTTCTCAAAGCTGGGGTGTCTGGGTTCAGCGTGCATTGGTGTTTCTGGTGGTCTCCTGTCCCTGCGCGCTGGTGGTCAGCGTGCCGCTCTCCTTCTTTGGAGGCATCGGCGGGGCGTCCCGCCGCGGCATCCTCATCAAGGGCGCCGGCTTTCTGGAGGCCCTCGCCAAAGCAAAAACCGTCGTCTTTGATAAAACCGGCACCCTTACCCGCGGCAGCTTTACCGTGACCCGCATCTGCCCGCAGCAGGGGACGGAGCAGGAGCTGCTGGCGCTGGCAGCCGCTGCCGAAAGTTTTTCCCACCATCCCATCGCCCAGTCGGTGGTCGCCGCCTACGGCCTGCCCATCGAACCGGGCCGCGTCACCGAAGCCCGGGAGCACACCGGCCGCGGCATCGAAGCCGTCATCGACGGCCGCCGTGTCTATGCCGGCAACGACCGCCTGATGCGGGAGATCGGCGTGGCCTGCGGCGAGGATACCGCTGCCGGCACCGTGATCCACCTGGCGTCGGAGGGCGCCTATCTCGGGTATCTCATCATCGCCGATACTCCCAAGCCGGATGCCGCCGGGGCCATCCGGGCGCTCAAGGCGGCCGGGGTCGAAAAAACCGTCATGCTCACCGGCGATAAGCAGGCGGTCGCGGCTGCCGTCGCGGAGGAACTGAGGCTGGATGAATACCGTGCCGAGCTGCTGCCCGCCGATAAGGTCACGGCGGTGGAGGAGCTGCTGCCGACCGGTTCCCCGCTGGTGTTCGTCGGGGACGGCATCAATGACGCGCCGGTGCTGGCCCGCGCCGATGTCGGCGTTGCCATGGGCGCGCTCGGCAGCGATGCCGCCATCGAAGCCGCCGATGTCGTCCTGATGGACGACGCCCCCGCCAAGCTGCCGCTGGCGGTCGCCATTGCCCGCCGCACCATGCGTATCGTTTGGGAAAACGTTATTTTCGCACTGGCCGTCAAGGCACTGGTAATGGCGCTGGGCGCCGCGGGCGAAGCCAATCTCTGGTTTGCGGTCTTTGCCGATGTCGGCGTGCTGGTGCTGGCCATTCTCAACGCCATGCGCGCGCTTCTCGTGCCCCAAAAATAGTCGCTCGGATTGCTCCTCAGCGGCCCGCCCTTTCGGCGGGCCGGTTTTGCTTGCACCCCCCTTTTTGGCTGTGCTACAATCAGTAAAAAAGCCCAAGGAGGCCCCCGATGAAGCAAGTGACAGAAGCCCTGTTTGCCCTGCAGGATCCGGCATACCGCGCCTTTCACGCCCGGCTCATCCCCGGCGTCGCGTGGGAGCGCGTCATCGGGGTGCGGGTGCCCGCGCTGCGCCGCTATGCCGCCGCCTTTGCTAAAACACCGCAGGCTGCCGAATTTCTGCAGGAGCTGCCGCATGACTACTACGAGGAAAATAATCTCCACGCCCTGCTGCTGATGCGCCGGAAGGACTTTGACGCCGTCCTCTCGGCGCTGGAAACCTTTCTGCCGCAGGTGGATAACTGGGCCACCTGCGATCTGCTGCGCCCGGCCTGCTTTGCCGCTCATAAGGAGGAGCTGCTGCCTCCTGTTCGCCGCTGGCTGGCGTCGCCGCACCCCTATACCGTCCGCTTCGGCATCGAGATGCTGATGACCCATTACCTTCAGACGGATTTTTCCCCGGAATATCCCGCCTGGGTCGCCGCGGTGCAAAGCGAGCATTACTATGTGCGCATGATGCAGGCCTGGTATTTCGCTACGGCGCTGGCCTGGCGCTGGCAGGAGACGCTGCCCTACCTCACCGAACGCCGCCTGTCCCCCTGGGTACACACAAAGACCATTCAGAAGGCGGTCGAAAGCTACCGCATCTCCCCGCAGCAGAAGCAGCAGCTCAAGGCCCTTCGTACTGCCGGCAAAGCCGGTTGACCCCTGCCGCTCCGCCGTCCCCGCAGTCTGCCGCTGCGGGGCGTTTTTCTGCGCTGTTTTCGGCCCCTTGACTGGGCCGATTTGTCTTTTATAGAATTATGTGCTAAAATAACTGCGACTATCTGGAAATGGAGTGTACTATGCCAAAACGATTTGTCGCGCTGCTGCTGGCGGTCATGCTGGTTTTTTTGTCCGCCTGCGGCACGGCACAGAACCAATATGATACCGCGGCGGTCTTTGCCGCGCAGCAAGAGGAGCGAGCCGCCTGGCTTGCCGATCCCGATGACGCCGCGCTGTGGGAAGCCCTCGGGCTTTCCGGCACGGTGGTTCTGGGGGAACAGATCACGTCCCGCACCATCGGGGCGCAATGCTGGCTGCTGCAGCCTGCCGAAGTGGGGGGAAGATCCGTCACCCTTTGCTACTGCCTGGATGAGCAGGGCCGCCCCCTGCTGGATCTGCGCGCCTCCTTCGGACTCAACAGCCTGCCGGTAGAAGAATGGCGGCAGCAGTCCGACCTTTTTACGGTGCGGGTCACGGCCGCCCTGGGCGGCGAACTGCCGCAGGACTATGAGACGGAGGGGCTCAGCCGCTATTCGCTGCTGCTTACCGACCCCGTCGGCGGCGAGGTGCTCCCGGCGGTCGCCGGGGATGCCGCGCTCTACGAGCTGCTGTCCGACGGGGAACCCCATGCCGTCTGCCTGCGGCTGCGCGCCATGCAGGGGGAAGAGCCGCTGCTGCGGGTCACGCACCTGCTCTGTGAGGGCTGGCTGGAGGCCGAAGCCCTCCTACGGACGCAGTCGGAGCAGCTCCTGTGGGCGGCCCGCCACGGCGAAAGCGAAACGGTCCGCCTGCTGCTGAACGCCGGCAACGCCGCCGTGACCGACCCGAACGGCGACGGACTCTTGTTTTTGGCGCTGCAAAGCGGCGATGCCCAAACGGTCAAGCTGGTAGCCGACGCGGGCTGCGGGGATACGGTGTGCAATATTTACCGGGTCGAAGAAGGCTCGCTCACCGCCGCGGAGCGCCAGGACTGGCAGCAGATGCTGGCGGAGCTGGACGGGCAGGGGGTGGATACCGGCTGCACCGCGCCGTCCATTGCCTATTACTATACCGTTCATGGCGAAGCCGACCGGCTGGCGCTCTATCTGGACCACTATCCCGCCGAATTTTCCCTCTCGGCGGAGCAATCCCATACGGTGGCGCTGCAATACGGCGTTGAATCCGCCCAGGAGGCCAATCTGCTGGACCTTGCCATTCTCCGTGACGATGTGGCCACGGCGCAGGTGCTGCTGGGCAGCGGGGCGGACGCTTCCGGCCTGCTCAAAAAAAAGCTGCAGGCGGCCCCCACCGATTTTTCGGATGAGATGCTGGCGCTTTTGGGCTCCCGGGGCTATTTCGGGGTGCTGGATGACGTCCTGGAGGATTACCGGGCGTTCCGCGACAGCTACGAGGAGGTCGCGGGGGAGAGCTGCCGCCGCTTCGAGCAGGACTATGCCGACTACTGCATAGCGGTCCAGAAGGGCGATACCTTCGCCGCCGCCGGCATTATGGACAGCGGCCTGCTGGAGGAGATCGTCGGCCAGCTGGAGGCGGTGCAGCAGGTGCAGAAGCCGCAGACCGAAGCCATCAACGCCCTGTGGGACCTGATGTTCCAATACGCCGATATGATGGATACCGCCGGGTACTACTACAAGCGCATCTCCCTCAGCACCTATATCGTCACCCGCCGCTACTACCGCGCCCTGTTCGAAGACCGCCTGGGCCGCGCCCACACCCTCTACGAGCAGTTCAAGCACGAAACCGAAGTCTACGACTGGCTGCTGGAAAACCTGGGGTAACGCCCCGGCCGCCGGCGAATCCCAACCACGAAAGAAGGCTCCTTCATGATCTTTTACTATACCGGCACCGGCAACAGCCGCTACGCGGCCCTTCTGCTGGCCGACCTTTTGGATGACACCGCCGTGGATGCCGCCCCCTACCTCAAAAGCGGGCTTGCCGCCTCGCTTTCCTCGCAGCGTCCGTGGGTGTTCGTCTGTCCCACCTACGCCTGGCAGATGCCCCGCGTGTTCGCCGCGCTGCTGCGGCGCAGCAGCTTTGTGGGCAACCGCAGCGCCTATTTCGTCCTTACCTGCGGCTCGGATATCGGCGCCGCCGGCCGCGCGCTGGAGCGCCTTTCGGACGAGATCGCCCTGGAATACCGCGGCGTTTTGCCGCTGGTGATGCCGGAAAACTATGTTGCCATGTTCCCGGTACCGCAGGAGGAGCAGGCCGCGCCCATTGTGGAAGCGGCCCATGCGCCCCTCGCCGAAGCCGCCCGGCAGATCGCCGCAGAGCAGCCCTTCCAGACGCGGCGGCTCACCCTCCTCGACCGCCTCAAAAGCGGCATTGTCAACCGCTGCTTTTACCGCTTCTGCGTGACCGCCCGCCCCTTCCATACCACCCCCGCCTGCAACAGCTGCGGCCGCTGTGCCAAGATGTGCGTCACCAACTGCATCACTCTGCAGCAGGGCCGTCCCCACTGGGGGAAGGGCTGCACCCATTGCATGGCCTGCCTCTGCGGCTGTCCGCAGAGCGCCGTCGAATACGGCAAAAAGAGCCTGGGCAAGCCCCGCTACTGGTGCCGGGAGTACACCAGATGACCGCCCGGACGCGATCTCCTCGGCAAAACGGGCTTTTTCTGTTTATCCGGCCGCTTTTGTGCAAAATAGCACTTGCAAAGCCCTTTTTATTGTGGTATAGTCAATAAGGAATAGTCAGTAAGGAAGAAAGAGTGGGGTGACCCGCTCTTTCGTTTATGTTACGCCAAAGGGAGGATCGCAATGGCCAAAAAGAACACCGCCGCCGTAGCGGAGGAGCTGGCGCAGCCCATTCTGGAGCAGATGGGCCTTATCCTGTGGGATGTGGTCTATGAAAAGGAGGGCAGCGGCTGGTATCTGCGCTACTATATCGATAAGGAGGGCGGCGTGACGATCGACGACTGCGAAGCGTTTTCCCGCGCCGTGGAAGCGGCGCTGGATGCCGCCGACCCCATCGAGGGCAGCTATACGCTGGAAGTCTCCTCCCCGGGCATCGAACGCGCCCTCACCCGGGACTGGCACTTCACGGCGCTGATGGGGCAGCCGCTGCTGGTACGGCTCATCCGTCCGGTGGAGGGCGTACGGGATTTTGTCGGCGTCCTTACCGATTATCAGGGCGGCACCCTCACCCTGCTGTTGGATGAGGAGACCGAAATGAATGTGGAACGCGGCGAGACTGCGTTTATCCGTCTGTATAACGACTTTACTGGAGGAACGAGCAAATGAGTGCAGCAAGAGCCAAAAAGAAGCAGGAGGAGCAGTTCGACCTGTTCGACGCCCTGAAGCTCCTGGAGACCGAAAAGGGCATCCCGGTGGATTACATGATCGATAAGATCAAGACCGCCATCGCCCAGGCCATCAAAAAAGATCCCTTTAACAGCGAAAACAGCGTGGTGGAGATCGACCCCGAAACCGGCCGCTTTTATGTGGCGCTGCGCAAGGATGTGGTGGAGGAGGTAGAGGACCCCACCACCCAGATCAGTGTGGAGGACGCCGCCAAATACCATGCCGGTATTACCGCCGGCGAGGTGCTGGAGGTCGCGCTGGACCCCAAAAAGTTCGGGCGCATCGCGGCGCAGGCCGCTAAATCCTCCATTCATCAGGGCATCCGGGAAGCGGAAAAAGGCCTGCTGCTGCAGGAATATCAGAGCCGTCAGCACGATATCGTATCGGCCAAGGTGCTGCGGGTGGATCCCATCCGCGGCAATGTGACCCTCGAGATCGGCAACAGCGAAGCCGTGCTGCCCAAGACCGAGCAGATCCCCGACGAGACCTTCCGTGAGGGCCAGCGCATCAAGGTATATGTGGTGGATGTTCAGAATACCGAAAAAGGCCCCCGTCTGATGATCTCCCGCACCCATCCGGGGCTTGTCAAGCGCCTGTTCGAGATGAATGTCCCCGAGATCTACGACGGCACCGTCGAGATCCGTTCCATCTCCCGCGAGGCCGGCTCCCGCAGCAAGCTGGCGGTTTTCAGCCGGGATGAAAACGTCGATGCCATCGGCGCCTGCATCGGGCCGAAGGGCGCCCGTGTTTCCGCTATCGTGGAGGAGCTGGGCGGCGAAAAGATCGATGTCGTCAATTACAGCGATGATCCCGCCGCCTATATTTCCGCGGCGCTTTCTCCCGCCACCGTTCTCGGCGTCGAGATCCTGGATCCCGACCTGCACAGCTGCCGCGTCACGGTGCCGGATCACCAGCTTTCGCTGGCCATCGGCAACAAGGGCCAGAACGCCCGTCTTGCTGCCCGGCTCACCGGCTGGAAGATCGATATCCGCCCCGAAAGCGGATTTTATGGTGAAGACCCCCTCCCCCGTGAGGAATAACCGACTGTAACAGAAAGGAGGCGTCCGCAGTGCAGCAAAAGAAGATCCCGGTCAGGATGTGCGCCGGCTGCGGCCAGCATTTCCCCAAAAAGGAGCTGGTCCGGGTGGTCCATACCCCGCAGGGCACCATCGCCCTTGATCTTACCGGCCGAATGGCCGGCCGGGGCGCGTATCTCTGCCGCAATGTCGAGTGCCTCCGCAAGGCACAGAAGGCCAAACGGCTGGAGCGTGCCTTTGAATGCCCCATACCCGATGAGGTAATGGCAAAACTGGAAGAGGAGCTGACAGCCGCCGATGGATGAAAAACGCGTTTTGGGAATGCTTTCGCTTTGCCGGCGCGCCGGCCGGCTTACCGCCGGAATGGAAGCGGTGCTGGAGGCGGCGGGAAAGGGAGCAGCCTTTCTCGTTCTGCTGGCGGAGGATCTTTCCCCCCGCAGCGCCCGGCGGCTCCGGCAAAAACTGCCGGCCCTGCCGGTAGCTACTCTGCCCTGTACGATGCAGACGCTCTCAGTGGTCACCGGAAAGCTAAGCGGGATCCTGGCGGTCTGCGATGAAAACTTTGCCCGGGGCATCCAGGCATTAATGACTGACGATGAGGAGGAATGGAATAGATGATCGAAAAATATAAACTGCACGAGGTCGCCCGCGACCTGAACCTGAACGGCAAGGAGCTGATGACGCTGCTGCAGGAGCGCTTCGGCGGCGAGCCGAGAAAATCCCAGACGGTGCTTTCCGGCGATGAGCTGAACTTCGTCTTTGAGCACTATACCCAAAAGCATGCCGTCCGGGATTTTGGGGAATATTTTAAGCTGGGCGAAGCCCGGCCCAAAACTCCGGCCCCGGCCGCAAAGCCCGCCGAAAAGTCCGCGGCCCCCGCGGCCAAGCCGGCGGAGCAGCCTGCGGAAAAGGCGGCCGCCCCGGCCCCCAAGGCGCCGGCGCCCGCGGCCCGTCCGCAGCAGGGAGGCCAGCCCCGCTTGCAGCAGGGCAGCCGTCCGCAGCAGGGTGGCCAGCCCCGCCCGCAGCAGGGCAGCCGTCCGCAGCAGGGCGGTCAGCCCCGTCCCCAGCAGGGGAACGGCCTGCGTCCCAACCTGAACCAGAAGCCGGCGGCCCCCCGTGCGGCAGCGCCCGCTGCGCCGCAGCAGCCCGCCGCCCCCCGCAAGCCCATCGAGATCCGCCAGCAGGCCCCCAAGCAGAAGGGGCCCAAGGGCGAAAACAACTTTACCGCCGCTACCGTGACCCGCACCACCGTGGATATGCGCACCAGCGAGGTCAACCTCGATAAATACAACGAGCGCTACGAGCAGATTGCCCCGGCCGGCAATATGCGGGATAACTTTGCCAAAAAGCAGAAGCTCAACCAGAAATCCGCCCGCCGCGGCAAGCCGGTGCTCAGCCGCAAAGAGCGCGAGGAGGAAAAGATGCGCCGTCTGGAGCTGGAGCGTCAGCGCCGTCAGCGTCTGGAGGTCGCGCTCCCCGAGGAAATGACGGTCGGCGAACTGGCCCTCACCCTCAAGATCCAGGCCAGCGAAATCATCAAAAAGCTGATGGGCCTGGGCGTGATGGCCTCCATCAGCGATGTTATCGATTTTGATACCGCCTCGCTGGTCGCTATGGAGATCGGCGCCAAGGTCACCAAGCAGGTCGTCGTCACCATCGAAGACCGCCTGTTTGAGGTCGAGGACAAGGAGGAGGCGCAGGAGACCCGGCCGCCCATCGTGGTGGTCATGGGCCACGTCGATCATGGCAAGACCTCCATCCTGGACGCTATCCGCAAAACCAGCGTTGTTTCCGGAGAAGCCGGCGGCATTACCCAGCACATCGGCGCCTATCAGGTGCAGGTGGACGGCCGTCCCATCACCTTCCTGGATACCCCCGGCCACGCCGCCTTCACCTCGATGAGAGCCCGCGGCGCCCAGGTCACCGATATCGCCGTGCTGGTGGTGGCTGCCGATGACGGCATCATGCCCCAGACGGTGGAGGCCATCAACCATGCCAAGGCGGCCGGCGTTTCCATCATCGTCGCCATCAACAAGATGGATAAACCCGAAGCCAACCCCGACCGCATCAAGCAGCAGCTTACCGAATACGAGCTGGTCCCCGAGGAATGGGGCGGCGATACCATCTGCGTCCCCGTTTCCGCCAAGACCGGCATGGGGCTGGATAACCTGCTGGAGATGATCCTGCTGGTGGCCGATACCATGGAGCTGACCGCCAATCCCAACCGCATGGCCAAGGGTACCGTCATCGAAGCCAAGCTGGATACCGGCCGCGGCCCGGTGGCCACCGTTCTTATCCAGACCGGTACCCTCCATTCCGGCGAAGCCGTCATCGCGGGGACCGCCGTGGGCCGTGTCCGCGTGATGACCAACGATAAGGGCCAGAAGGTGGAGGAAGCCGGCCCCTCCTGTCCGGTGGAGATCACCGGTCTTGCCGAAGTGCCCGCCGCCGGCGATATCTTCAATGCCGTAGAGGATGAGCGGCTGGCCCGCGAGCTGGTTGAAAAGCGCCGCATGGAGCAGAAGGAGGAGGAATTCAAGCGCTACCAGAAGGTCACGCTGGATAACCTCTTCGAGCATATCAGCGAGGGCGAGGTGCTGGAGCTGCCCGTCATCGTCAAGGGCGACGTTCAGGGCTCGGTGGAAGCGGTCCGCCAGTCTCTGGAAAAGCTCTCCAACGAGGAAGTCCGCGTCCGCGTGATTCACGGGGCGGTCGGCGCCGTCAGCGAAAGCGACGTCATGCTGGCCAATGCCTCCCACGCCATCATCGTCGGCTTCAATGTCCGTCCCGACCCCACCGCCAAGGCCAATGCCGAGCGTGACGGGGTGGAGATCCGCCTCTACCGCATCATCTACGATGCCATCGAGGAGATCGAGGCGGCCATGAAGGGGATGCTCAAGCCCAAGACCGAGGAGGTCGAGCTGGGCCGTGCCGAGATCCGCAATGTCTACAAGATCACCGGCGTGGGCGCCGTGGCCGGCTGCTATGTGCTGGACGGCAAGATGGTCCGTTCCGCCAATATCCGTGTGGTGCGTGACGGCATCATCATCGCGGATGACAAGATGGCCTCGCTGCGCCGCTTCAAGGACGACGTAAAGGAAGTGGCCCAGGGCTACGAATGCGGCATCACGCTGGAAAAATTCAGCGACCTCAAGAACGGCGATATCTTTGAAGCCTACGAGATCCGCAAAGTCAAGGAATAATATCCCACAGGTGGGCGGCGGCATTCTTTGTCCGACTGCCCCCTGCCGGTTTACCCAAAAAAGAAGGAGGCGCCTATGCCGAACTTTAAGAATGCCCGCCACAGCGAGGATATCCACCGGGAACTGACCGATATTCTGCGTTCTCTCAAGGACCCCCGCATCGACCCCATGCTGTCCGTCGTGCGCACCGAGCTGTCCCGCGACGGCTCCAGCTGCAAGGTGTACGTCAGCTCCCTTTCGGGGCTGGAGACCGCCAGGGAATCGGTGAAGGGCCTAAAAAGCGCGGCGGGGTATATCCGCCGGGAGATCGGCAGCCGGCTGGCAATGCGCCATACGCCGGAATTCCAGTTTATCGCCGATGATTCCATCGAATACGGCGTGCATATCTCCCGTCTGCTGCGGGAGATCGCCCCGGAGGAGGACGGCGCGAAAGGGGAGAGCGAGCAATGATCCAGTCCCTTTGTGCTTCCCGCGCGGCGGAGCTTCTGATGCAGCGGGATAATATCACCCTGCTGTGCCACCGCCGCCCCGACGGCGATACGGTGGGCAGCGCCTTTGCCCTGTACTATGCCCTGCGCCAGCTGGGCAAGGAGGTGCGGGTGCTGTGCGCCGACCCGCTGCCGCAGCAGTACCGGTATCTCTACGGGCCGGATTACACCCCCAGCCGGGTGCTGGACTGGCCGGTGGAGTATGTGGTGGCGGTGGATGTGGCCAGCGCCGAGCTGCTGGGAGAGCTGGAGCCGAAATACGGCCGGATGGTGGATCTCTGTATTGACCACCACCCCAGTAATACCGATTACGCCGCCCTGACCTGCCTGGACGGCGAGGCGGCAGCCTGCGCCGAACTGGTGGCTGCCATCCTTACCGCGGTGGGGCTGCCCCTTACCGGCAAAATCGCCGAGTGCATCTACACCGGCCTTGTTACCGATACCGGCGGGTTCCGCTTTTCCAACACCACCGCCAACAGTATGCGGCTGGCGGCGGATATCATGGAAAGCGGCGTGGATACCGCCGCCATCAATACCCGGATCTTTGAATCCAAATCCAAAGCCCGGGTGCTGGCGGAGGCCAGGCTGCTTTCCGCCCTGCAGTTTTATGCGGAAAACCGCATCGCCGTGATGCCCATCACCCTTGCCGTCCGCGCCGAAACCGGCGTCACCATGGAAGAGCTGGAGGATATGGCCGGCATTCCGCGCCGGATCGAAGGGGTGCTGGTGGGGGTCACCATCAAGGAGCATGAAAACGAGTGCCGCATTTCGCTGCGGACGCGGGATTGCGTCAACGCTTCGGAAATCGCGGCGGTCTTTGGCGGCGGCGGGCACCGCTGCGCCGCCGGCTGCACCATCCGGGCTTCGGTAGAGGAGGCGACCCGCCTGCTGATTGCCGAGATCCAAAAGCATCTGCCGGAGGAAACGGTATGAAAACACGCCATTCCCGCCAGCTGGAGGGGATCCTTTGCGTGGAAAAGCCGCAGGACTGGACCTCCTTTGACGTGGTGGCCAAGATGCGCGGCATTGCCGACTGCCACAAGATCGGTCACGGCGGGACGCTGGACCCGATGGCGACCGGGGTGCTGCCGCTCTTTTTCGGCCGCAGCGCCAAGGCCATGGAGCTGATGCCCAACCAGCAAAAGCGCTACACCGCCGCCATCCGCTTTGGGGTGACCACCGATACCCAGGACTGTACCGGGACGGTGCTGAGCCAAAGCGATCAGCCGGTGACCCGGGAGGCGCTGGAAGCGGCTCTAATCCCGCTGAGAGGCACCATCGAGCAGCTGCCCCCGATGTATTCCGCCGTTTGGGTGGACGGGCAGCGGCTGTACAAGCTGGCCAGAGAGGGCCGCGAGGTGGAGCGCCCCACCCGGCAGGTCACCATCCACCGGCTGGAGCTGCTGGAATTTGACGGGGAAAAAAGGACCTGCGTCCTTGACGTCTGCTGCTCCAAGGGGACGTATATCCGCACCCTCTGCCACGATATCGGGATGGCCCTGGGCTGCGGCGGGATGCTGACCGCCCTGCGCCGCACCGAAACACTGGGCTTTACCGAAGCGGACTGCCATACCCTGGACGAACTGAAAGCCGCCGCCGACGAGGGACGGTTTGAGGAGCTGCTGCTGCCGGTGGAAACCGCCTTCCGGCAGTACGGCCGTATCTTTCTTTCCCCCAAGCAGACCAAAATGTTCCTGGACGGCATCCGGCTGGATACCAACCGCATCCGCTGCCCCGCCGAGGGGGATACGGTGCGGGTCTATGGTGACGGGCGCTTTCTGGCGCTGGCCCGCATCGACCGCAGCATCGCGGAACTGCAGATCATCAAGCTGTTTTACACAAAGGAGAATCCAAATTGCTGATCGTCCACGACCTGAATTTTTGCAGCGAAAGCCCCACCGTTACGGCTTTGGGCTTTTTTGACGGCGTACATAAGGGCCACCGCGCGGTGATTGCCGAGGCGCGCGCCCAGGCGCATGCGCGGGGAGCAAAATGCGCCGTTTTTACCTTTGAACCGCCGCACCATACCGACCGGGCGGTCAGCAAAAGCAATATCCGGCTGCTGCAAAGCGCCGAACAGCGCTACCGCCTGATGGAAGAGCTGGGGGTGGAGCTGGTATTCTGCCCGCCGTTTGAGAGCTTCTACAACCTGACGCCGGAGGAATTTGTGACCGAAATTCTGTGCAATACGCTGCGCTGCCGCGGCGTGGTGTGCGGCGAGGACTACCGCTTTGGCAAAAAGGGCGCGGGAAATGCGGCCCTGCTGCGGGAGCTGGCAGAGCCCTGCGGGATCACCGTGACGGCGCTGGCGCCGGTGACCTGGGAGGGGGAGACGGTCAGTTCCAGCCGCATCCGCCGCTGCCTGGCGGAGGGGGACGTGGCGCTGGCCGGCCGGTTGCTGGAGGCGCCTTACGCCCAGAGCGGATTTCCCGAGCGGCAGGGGGATACCCTGTGCCTGCGGCTGCCCCCGGAGATGATGCCCCCGTGCGAGGGGACCTATCGGGGACGGGTGCAGTACCCCGACGGGGAAAGCGGGGAGCTGACGGTAGAGGCCGCAGAGGGCTGCCTGCGCTGGCAGGCGCCGGCCGGAGAGCGGGCCGGACAGCCGGTGACGCTGACGCTGCTGGACCGCCGGTAAAAATACCCCCCATCTATACGCGCAAAACGGGCTTTTTTGCAGAGAAAGTGTTAAAATCACACTTTATTTTACAAAAAGTTTACCGACACGGGGAAAACGCGGCGAAAATGACGCAAAATCGGCAAGAGGGAGCCGGCCCGCAGGGCCGGCGGCCGAAGGCCGCCGCGGCGATCGAAGATCGCCGGTTTCGGCGGAGCCGAAACGCCCTGCGGGCCGGAACCGGGATTCTGCACCAGCCTGCAAAGCAGCGCGGGTCAAAGCCGCGCCGTGTGCCGAATAAGCAGGATTCTGCGCAAAATAATTTGACAAGCAAGGGCAGTTATGCTAAAATATCAAATGCCGCATGCGACGGGCTTTTTTAAGTGTGTCCAGCGATGGAAACCGCCTGTTTTTCGCAGCGAGATTAAAGAAAGAGGCTACACAATATGTACGCAATCTTTGAAACCGGTGGCAAACAGTACACCGCAAAGGTCGGCGATGTGCTGTTCATCGAAAAGCTGAACGCCAACGTCGATGAAACCGTGACCTTCGAAAAGGTCCTTGCAGTCGGCGACGCCGCCATGACCTTTGGTACTCCCTATGTAGAGGGCGTGACCGTAAGCGGCAAGGTGCTCAAGAACGGCAAAGGCAAGAAGATCACCGTTATGACCTACCGTCCCAAAAAGGACAGCAAGCGCAAGATGGGACATCGCCAGCCCTACACCAAGGTAGAGATCACTGCCGTAGGCGCTGTTGCCGAGGAAAAACCCGCTGCCAAGAAGGTGGCTGCCCCCAAGGCGGAAGGCGAGAAGAAGCCCGCCGCTAAGAAGGCCGCTGCTCCCAAGGCGGAAGGCGAGAAGAAGCCCGCCGCCAAGAAGGCCGCTGCCCCCAAGGCGGAAGGCGAGAAGAAGCCCACGGCCAAGAAGGCCGCCGCTCCCAAGGCGGAAGGCGAGAAGAAGCCTGCCACCAAGAAGGCTGCCGCTCCCAAGGCGGAGGGCGAGAAGAAGCCCGCTGCCAAAAAGACCGCGGCAAAGAAAACTGAGGAGAAAGGTGAGGTGTAATTTATGGCTCATAAAAAAGGTATGGGTTCTACCAAGAACGGCCGTGATTCTGAGTCCAAGCGTCTGGGCGTAAAGCGTGCGGACGGTCAGGCTGTACTGGCCGGCAACATCCTGGTTCGCCAGAGAGGCACTCACATTCATCCCGGTGAGAACGTAGGGATCGGCAGCGACGATACCCTGTTTGCTCTGGTTGACGGCCGCGTCAAGTTTGAGCGCATGGGTAAAGAGCGCAAGAAAGTTTCCGTTTACCCTGCTGAATAATTTGGCCAAAACAAAGTCCCGGAGTGAAAACCCCGGGATTTGTTCTTGTCACGGATAGAAACCGTGCGTTTTGGGGAATTCTAAGAAAACGGAGAATGGCAGAAACGAGGAACGAAATGTTTGTAGATAAAGCGAAAATTTCCATCAAGGCAGGGGACGGCGGCAACGGCGCCGTTTCCTTCCACCGGGAAAAATTTGTGGCGGCGGGCGGCCCGGACGGCGGCGACGGCGGACGAGGGGGAGACGTGATCTTCCAGGCGGATACCAATATGAGCAGCCTGATCGGATTCCGCTACAAGAAAAAATACGCCGCCGAAAACGGCCAAAACGGCAGCGGCGCCCGCTGCAGCGGCAAAACCGGCGAAAGCCTTGTCATCAAGGTGCCGAAAGGAACCGTGGTGCGGGAGGCGGAAACCGGTCGCGTGATGGCGGATCTTTCCGGGGATGAGCCGGTGGTGGTGGCCCGCGGCGGCAAGGGCGGCTGGGGCAACCAGCACTTTGCCACGGCCACCAGACAGATCCCCCGCTTTGCGCGGCCCGGCTACCCCGGCGAGCGCTTTGAGGTGGAGCTGGAACTGAAGCTGTTGGCCGATGTGGGGCTGTGCGGCTTCCCGAATGTGGGAAAATCCACCCTGATTTCGGTTGTGAGCGCCGCAAAGCCGGAGATTGCCAACTATCATTTTACCACGCTGACCCCGGTACTGGGGGTGGTGCGCGTTGACAGCGAGACCAGCTTTGTCATGGCGGATATCCCCGGACTGATCGAGGGCGCCAGCGAGGGGCTGGGACTGGGCCACGAGTTTTTGCGGCATGTGGAACGCTGCCGGCTGATTGTCCATGTGGTGGATGTTTCCGGAATAGAGGGGCGGGACCCCATCGAGGATTTCCGGAAAATCAACGACGAGCTGCGGCGTTTTAACCCGGAGCTGGCCGAGCGTCCCATGCTGGTGGCCGGCAACAAATGCGATATGGCCACACCGGAGCAGGTCGACTCCTTCCGGACGTATGTGGAGGGGGAAGGTTACCGGTTTTTCCCCATCAGCGCGGCGACCCGGCAGGGGACCGACGAGCTGGTGCGCGCCATAGCGGCCGAGCTGGCCAAGCTGCCGCCCATTCTGCGGTACGAGCCGGAACCGCCGACCGAGGCCCAGCGGATACGCACGGCCCGCCGCAACGAGTTTACTGTGGAAGTGGTGGACGGCGTGTATGTGGTTAAGGCCGACTGGCTGGCCAACGCCTTGGCGGGTGTCAATATGGACGACTATGAATCGCTGCAGTATTTCCAGCGGGTGCTGGTCCAAAGCGGGATCATCAAAAAGCTGGAGGAAATGGGCGTGCAGGAAGGCGACACCGTCAGCATTCTGGATTTTGAATTTGAGTATGTGAAGTGACCGATATGAACGACAGACAGATAGAACCCAAGATGCTCAGCGCGCTGGACCTGGCCTTTGTGGGGGACGGCGTATACGGCCTGATGGTACGGGCGCACCTGGCCCGGGGCGGCAGTCGCCCGGTGGGCGAGCTGCACCGCATGGCCGTGGACTATGTGAACGCCGCGGCGCAGGCGGCCGCCTACGACCGGATCTGCCCGGAACTGACCGAGCAGGAGCAGGCGATCTTCCGGCGGGGACGCAACGGCGGGGCGCATCCGCCCAAAAACGCCAACCCCGGGGACTACGCCAAAGCCACCGGCCTGGAGGCGCTGTTTGGGTACCTGTACCTGAACGGCGAGGAGCAGCGGCTGCGGGAGCTGTTTGGGAAGATTGTGGCGGAAAAGGAAAGCGCGTGAAACGGAGGACTGACGCATCATGGGAAAAAAGGAATGGCTGAAGCGGCTGCCGATGGACCTGCTGATGGATATTGTGGGGGGAACCATATTTGCCATAGGGCTGAACTGCTTTGCCAGCCCCAACGATATCGCCCCCGGCGGCGTTTCCGGTATTGCGGTTATTCTGAACTACCTGCTTGACGCGCCGCTGGGCGCCAGCATCCTGGGGATCAATATTCCGCTGCTGATTTTGGCCTGGCTGTACCTGGGACATGATTTTACCCTGCATACCCTGAAGACCCTTCTGGTGCAGTCGGTGATTGTCGATAGCATTGCGGTCTATCTGCCGGCCTATTCCGGGGATAAGATCCTGGCGGCGCTGTTCGGCGGCGTTTGCATCGGGCTGGGGATCTCCCTGGTGTTTCTGCGGGGTTCCACCACCGGCGGCACCGATATCGTTTCCCGGCTACTGCAGCGGCGCTGGCCCTATATGCCCATCGGCAAGACCATGATCCTGGTGGACGCGGTGGTCGTGGCGGCTTCGATGGTGGTGTTCCGGAATATCGAGACCGGTTTGTACGCGCTGATCTCGATTTTTGTCAGCGGCAGCGTGATCGATACCGTGATGGGCGGGCAGAATACCGGCCGGATGGTGCTGATCGTCAGCGATAACCACACCGCCATTGCCCAGGGAATCATGGAAAAGATGGGCCGGGGCGCCACCCTGCTGAACGCCACCGGCGCCTACAGCGGAGCGGAGCGCAAAGTGGTGCTGTGCGCCGTGCGAAACAATGAATACCCCCGCCTGCGGGAGCTGATCAAGCAGTGCGACCCTCAGGCGTTCCTGATTACGACCAACGTGAACGAGGTGCTGGGAGAAGGGTTTGTTTCGCTGGACGCCAAGAACCTTACCTGAGACCGGAAACTGACTGCGAAGGGAAATGGACTATGAGGATCCGTTATAACCCGCAGGCGCGCCCCGAACTGGCGGCCTGGGAATATTACATTGACGAGCCGGAGCGGCTGCGGGGCCGGTGGGTGCAGCAATTTGCCCGGCCGCAGCCGATGGCGCTGGAGCTGGGCTGCGGCAAGGGGGGCTTTATGGCGCAGATGGCGCCCGCCCACCCCGAAACCAACTTCATCGCGCTGGATATTAAAAGCGAGATGCTGGTGCTGGCCAAGCGCAAGGCGGAGGAGGCCTACGCCGCGGCGGGACGGCCGATGGACAACCTGCTGATGACGGCGGTGGATATCGAGCGGATCTTTCTCATTATGGACGAAAACGACCGCTTTGGGGAGATCTACATCAACTTTTGTCCACCCTGCCCCAAGTGCCGCCAGCACAAGCACCGGCTGACCCATCCCCGCCAGCTGGAGCGTTACCAGAAGCTGATGGCCCCGGAGGGGAAGCTTTACTTTAAGACCGACGATGACGACCTGTTTATGGCTTCGCTGGAGTACCTGAGGGAGAGCGGGTGGACGCTGGACTACTGCACCCACGACCTGCACCGGGAGGGCGCCCCGGTGGAAAGCCCCAAGACCGAGCATGAGGAAATGTTCAGCCGGCAGGGGATCGCCATTAAATTTTTGATCGCTTCGCCGCCCGCGGAGCAGGAAAAGCAATGCAAATAAGAAAAGAACGCCCCCGAGAGACCGGAAAACAGGTCTTTCGGGGGCATTTTGATGTGGGGATTTATGCGGTGGGGTTCAGGGAACGCTCCAGCCAGATAGAGGCGATATGGAGTGCTTCGTAAAGACCGGTTTTTTCGGTCTTTTTGATGACGCGCTCCTTGGGCGGGAGCGTTTCATCGGTGGAGAGGATCTGAACCAGGACCCGCTCGGCGGTCTTCTGCTCGTCCTCCTTGGTGGTGAGGATCTTGAGCATGGCGACGTAATTTTCCGCCGGGTTGCCGTAGTAGAGGGTGTTGCCGCTGCGCACCAGCGGTTTGCCCTTGTATTCCAGCATGTTTTCCATGGGATGGTGCCTCCTTTTAGACAAAGTGGGATTGCCCTTAACGCTCCAGATAGTGGCGCAGCAGTACCTGCAGCAGTTCATCCCGGTCGATGTGCCGGATGAGCCCGCGGGCGTTATTGTGGGTGGTGATGTAGGTGGGATCCTCGCTGAGGATGTAGCCTACCAGCTGATTGATGGGGTTGTAGCCTTTTTCCAGCAATGCCTCATACACAGTGGTCAGCGTTTTTTTCAGTTCCTTTTCGCGGTCTTCCTTGATGGAAAAGGAGATGGTGGGTTCGGTATTGGCCATATGGTTACACTCCCTTCGTTGCTTGCTGCTTCTATTTTAGCGTATTTCGGCAGGGAATACAAGGAGAAAAACCGCGAGCAGCGGGTTTTTCGCCCATGGTCAGGTCCGCAGGGTGACGCCGTGGCCGGCCAGCGCCTTCAGCGCCTTTTCAACGGCCTTGTCGCACTCCTCAACGGTGAGGGTACGGTCGGCCGCGCGCAGCACCAGAGAATAGGCGACGCTCTTTTTGCCGGCAGGCACCGGAACACCGCGGTAGACATCGAAAAGACGGATCTGTTCCAGAATGCCGCCCACGGCGGTGCGGATCTCCTTTTCGATGACGGCGACGGGCAGGGCGTCATCGCAGATGACGGCCAGATCCCGGGTGGAGGCGGGGAACCGGGGCAGAGCGTGATAACGGCCCTCCGGCAGGCGCGCCGCGAACAGCGCAGCGATATCCAGACGGGCGACCCAGGCGCGGCAGCCCAGCCCGAAGTTTTCCAGAACGGCGGGATGGATCTCCCCGATGGAGCCCAGTTCGGCTTTGCCGGCGGTGATGACGGCAAAGCGGCCGGGATGATAGCTGGGATGGGTGGACACGGCGGTATAATCGGCGCGGGGCAGGTTCAGGCGGGCCAGCAGTGATTCCACCGTTCCCTTGAGGGTGAAGAAGTCGGCCTCTTCGCCGTAGCAGCCGATCATCAGCACGGCCTTTTCCTCCGGCAGGTCTTCGCCCTCGCGGGGGAGGTATTCGCTGGAGATTTCGTAGAGATAGGCCTGCGGATTGCGGTTGTTGTAGTTGCGGGCCAGCGTATCCAGCATACTGGGCAGCCCGGTGGTGCGCATGATGCTGGTATCCTCGCCCAGGGGGTTGGTGATGGTGACGGAGCGGCGCAGCGGGCTTTCGGCCGGCAGACCGATCTTATCGTACATCTTGGGGCTCATGAAGGAGTAGGTGACGATCTCATCGTAGCCCATGGCGATCATGGCGGTATTGATGCGGCGCTCGAAATCCTGCTCCGGGGTGACGACGGCCTGGGCCGTGCCGCGCAGCGCGGTGGTGGGAATCTTATCGTAGCCGTACATCCGGGCGACCTCTTCCGCAATGTCGGCCTTCTGCTCCAGGTCAGCACGGTAGCTGGGGACGGTACACAGGCCGTTTTCGACGGTGATATCCAGCGGGCGGAGCAATTCGATCATCTCCCCGGCGGTCAGTTCGATGCCGAGGAAGCGGTTCATCCAGTCGGCGTCGAAGGGGACGCGGCGGGGGGTATGGTCGGCGTTATCGATATCAATGACGCCGCTGACAACTTCGCCGGCACCCAGCAGCTCCACCAGCTCCAGCGCGCGCAGCAGGGCGCCTTCGCAGTTCATGGGGTCCAGGCCCTTCTCAAACCGGCCGGAGGATTCGGTGCGCATTCCCAGCTTTTTGGCGGTGAGGCGGACACTGCTGCCCTTGAAGCAGGCGGATTCAAAGACGATGGTATTGGTATCCTCGTGAATGCCGCTGGTTTCGCCGCCCATAACGCCGGCTACGGCGCTGGGTTTTTCGGCGTCGGCAATGACCAGCATTTCCGGCGAAAGGGTGCGCACGGCGCCATCCAGCGTGGTGAGAGTTTCGCCCTCCACGGCGTTGCGCACGACAATCTGGCCGTCCTTGACATACTTGAGATCGAAGGCGTGCATGGGCTGGCCGTATTCCAGCATGACATAGTTGGTGATATCGACGATATTATTGATGGGACGGACGCCGCAGGCACGCAGACGCTCCCGCAGCCAGCGGGGAGAGGGGGCCACATGGATATTGCGGACGACGGCAGCCATGTAGCGCATACACAGGGCAGGATTTTCCACCCGGACGCGCAGCAGGTCGTGCACGCTGCCGCCGCAGCCCTGTACCGCGGGGGTGTGCAGCCGCAGGGGCAGACGGTAGGTGGCGGCGGTTTCCCGCGCCAGACCGATAACGGAAAGACAGTCGGGGCGGTTGGAGGTGATCTCAAACTCCACGACGGTATCATCCAGGCCGATGGCGTGACGGATGTCTTCGCCGACGGCGCAGGCCTCCTGCAGGATGAAGATGCCGTCCTCGATGGCGTAGGGGAAATCGTGGACGGTAAGGCCCAGCTCCTTGAGGGAGCAGAGCATCCCGTTGGATTCCACCCCGCGCAGCTTGCCGCGGGTGATGACAACGCCGCCGGGCAGGTGGGATTTGTGCAGGGCGGCGGGGACCAGATCGCCCACATGGACGTTCTGCGCGCCGGTGACGATCTGGACAGGGGCTTCCCGGCCTACATCCACCTGACAGATCCACATGTGGTCGCTGTTGGGGTGGCGCTCCATCGAAAGGACGCGGCCGACGACGACGTTTTGGATCTCATCGCCCTCCACGGTGTAGCCCTCCACCTTGGAACCGGACATGGTAAGCGCTTCGCAGTAATCATGGATGGGAGTATCCACATGGACAAACTCCTCCAGCCATCTCATAGAAAGATTCATATCTGTTTACCCTCCTTTCCCTCAGAACTGCTCCAGAAAACGAACGTCGTTTTCATAGAACAGACGCATGTCATCCACGGCAAAGCGGCGCATGACGATGCGCTCCAGACCGATGCCGAACGCAAAGCCGCTGTATTTTTCGGGGTCCAGGCCACAGTTGGCCAGCACCTTGGGATGTACCATGCCGCAGCCAAGGATCTCGATCCAGCCTTCGCCCTTGCAGATGCGGCAGCCCTTGCCCTTGCAGGCGAAGCACTGCACGTCCACTTCGGCGGACGGTTCGGTGAAGGGGAAATGATGCGGACGGAACCGCACCACCGAATCTTCGCCGTACAGGCGCTTGATGACCGTTTCCAGGCAGCCCTTCAGGTCGCTCATGGTGATGCCCTCATCGACGACAAGCCCCTCGATCTGATGGAAGATGGGGGAGTGGGTGGCATCGACGGCATCGCTGCGGTACACGCGGCCGGGCGCGATGATGCGGATGGGGGGCTTGCGCTGCTCCATGGTGCGGATCTGCACCGGGGAGGTCTGGGTGCGCAGCAGCACCTGATCGGTGATATAAAAGGTATCCTGCGTATCCCGGGCGGGGTGGTCCGGCGGCAGGTTGAGCGCTTCAAAGTTGTAGTAATCCAGCTCGACCTCCGGGCCGGAGACGACATCAAAGCCCATGCCGAGGAAGATCTCCTTGATCTCATCCAGGACGAGATTAAGGGGATGGCGGTGGCCCTGCCGGACCGGCGTGCCGGGCAGGGTGACATCGATGGTCTCTTTTTTGAGCTTCTGCTCGGCCAGGGCTGCCTTGAGCGCCCGGCTGCGGGCTTCCAGCTTCTCCTCAATGGCGGCGCGCACTTCGTTGGCCATCTGGCCCATAGCGGGCCGCTCCTCCGGGGAGAGCTGGCCCATGCTTTTGAGAATGGCGGTCAGTTCGCCCTTTTTGCCCAGCAGCTGGACCCGCGCTTCCTCCAGCGCGGCAAGGTCGCCGGCGTTTTCCAGACGTTCCAGCGCCCTGGCACGAATGGATTCCAATGCGGATTTCATGTGATAATTCCCTCCAGTTTAGATAGATGTAGCATTTGACGGGGGAAACCGAAAAAGCGGCTTCGTCCCGCAACAGGGACGAAGCCGCGAATGCTCCGTGGTACCACCCAGCTTTGCGCCCCGTGGGACGCACACTTTTCTGCCCGGTAACGAGGGCAAACCCGTCGCCGCCTACTTGCAACCGGTTCAGCGGCGCTGCTCCCCGGGGAACTTCTCACACCTTCCCCTGCGGCGCGCTTGCAGCCTGTGGAGCGCCTCTCTGTGCCAGGGAAATGGCGGGTACTTTTCCGGTTCACGGCATTTACTGCCTACTATTTTAGCATGACAAAAAGGGTTTTGCAAGAGGAGAGTTTTATGATATAGTAAAGATAACGGCAGGAGCCGGGGGACAGCGCCCCGCGCTGCCCGCCCCCCTGCGGGGGGGCGGGCCTTCGCGCCCCGGCGGGGCGCGAAGCGGCGGCGCCGAAGCGCCGCCGCGCGGGGCGGCAGTCTGCTCCCGGCAGAAACCGGGCGAAGGAGGGACAAAATGCGGCTGCAGAACGGGATAGACCTGGTGGAGATCGGCAGAATGGAAAAGTGCCTGCAGCGGGAGAGCTTTTGGGAGAAGTGTTTTTCGGCCCGGGAGCAGGCATATATCAAAGCACAGGGCAACAATGCCGCCCAGACGGCGGCGGCGCTGTATGCGGCCAAGGAGGCCTTTGCCAAGGCGATGGGCACCGGACTGCGGGGCTTTGCGCTGCCGGAGGCAGCGGTGGAACACGACGACCTGGGCCGGCCGTATTTTGTGCTGAGCGGCAGGGCCGGACAGCTGGCCGCGGGGTGGCGGCTGGCGCTTTCGCTGAGCCATGAGGGAGGCCTGGCGATCGCCATGGTGACCGCGTGGCGGGAGGATTGACAAAGAGGAGAGGGGAGCGCTGCGGCGCTCCCTTTTGGCGGAGAAACATAATTGCAGCGGCGCCAGACATACCATAAAAGGGGAGAGGAGGCGCACCGATGAAAAAAGTATGGGTATGGCTGCTGGGTCTGGCGCTGCTGTGCGGCTGCGCAGCAAACGAGGCGGTGGGGTATTCCCCGGAGGAGATAAAGACAAGGCTGGCGGCGGACTGCACCTTTACGGCGGAGTTCAGCTATGAAAAGACAGAGGGCCGGGCGACGGTGGAAAAGGCAGGCGAGCAGCTTTGCATCAGCATGACCGAGCCGGAAACGCTGGAGGGGCTGACCTTTATTTTGGGGCCGGAATCTTCGCAGATGATATACGGCGACACGGTGATCGATCTGCAGGACCACACGATACGCCAGGAAGCGCTGGCGGCGCTCCTGAAAAGAGCCTTGGCCGGGGCGGATGAGCTGACCGTGACCCAGCAGAACGGCCGCATCCAGGCGACGGCGGACTGCACGTTTTTCCACTATACCGTGGAGCTGGAAGAGGATACCGGATACCCGACGGGCATTTCGGTGCCGGAGCTGCAGATCGAGATTGTGATAACGGACTATACGCCGGCGGGGCGCGTATAGAACGCACCGAATTATTCCCAAAGGCATAGAATGAACCGGGCCAACGTGATTAAAGCGCCCGGGACGCGGCAAAACTATGGATGAAAAAAGCCCGAGGGAGTGAGAAAGTTGAGCATCAAACGAGGCGATATTTTTTACGCGGACCTGAGCCCCGTGGTGGGTTCCGAGCAGGGGGGCGTGCGGCCGGTGCTGATCGTCCAGAACGACGTGGGCAACCGGTACAGCCCCACGGTGATCGCGGCGGCGATTACCAGCCAGCACGATAAGGCAAAGCTGCCCACCCATATCGAAGTCCCCAGCACCGACAGCGGCCTGACGCGGGATTCGATTGTGCTGCTGGAGCAGATAAGGACCATCGACAAAAAGCGGCTGAAGGAGAAAATGGGGCGTCTGGACGGCCCCAGCATGGCGGAGATCGATCAGGCGCTTTCCATCAGCTTTGGATTGGGGCAGGGCGGCCGGGGCGGCACTACATAAGGTGCTGCGCCGGCTTCCGGCTTTTTATGAGACACAAATAAAACGCATAAAGCCCCCCGGTTTCTCCAGCCGGGGGGCTCTGTTGTACGGTTTGCATTCTCTTAGTGATTTACGGCGGAGGTGTCCTTTTCCCGCAGGTAGGTGGCCTCCAGATCGGCCAGGTGCAGCTTTACCGCAATGGGGTACTTATCAAACGCCACACTGATGGAAAAATTCCCGCCCCGGGCGGCGTCGTCAAAACCGCCCATGTGCCAGCGGATGGCCGTGGCCTCGGCGGGCTTCAGCCGTACAAACCGCTCGATGAGAAAGACGCTCTTTTCACCGTGGCCGTAAGGAAAAGCGTCCTCGATCTGATAAAACGGCACCTTTTCCCACTGGCCGGTCTGGTCGTTTTTGACATTCCGGGTGCTGACCTTGTAAAACTGCGCCTTGCAGATATCATGCAGCAGTGCGCACAGCGCAAAGCTTTCCATATTGTCGCAGGCAGGGTCAAAGTGCTTTTCCACCATCACCTCAAAGACATTGATGCTGTGCATCACCAGCCCCTGTGGACAGGCGCAGTGATACCGGGTGCTGGCCGGTGCGGTAAAAAAATCGGTCGTCTGCAGCCATTCCAGCAGGCGGTCGGCGCCCTCCCGGTGGATGTTGGTCTGATAATATTCGATGAATTTCTGCTTATAATCCATAATGCGGCTCCTTTGCGGGCGGTTATTATATATATTTATCATACCACACCTGCCCCGTCCGCCGCAACCAAAAAAGCCCCCCGGCTGGAGAAACCGGGGGGTGTTTTTTGTGTTCGGTTCAGCGAACCGTCTCGGTGAGAGATAAGGTTACCTTATTTCTTCAGGGAGATAGCAGCGCCGGAAACCAGTGCAACAACAGCCAGGGCAGCAGCTACGCCAACAACATCGTTAGCGCCGGTGCCGGGGTTGGTGGTGGTGCCGGTGGTGGTACCAGCAGCGGTCAGAGCCTTGTCAGACAGAACGACGGGGCCGGTAACCTTAGCGGTAGCACGCAGAACGCCATTGTCATCGATCTTAGCGTTCAGGTTCTTCAGAGAACCGTCCGCATTGATCATATACAGGGAGTAGCCTTCCTTGGCTTCATTAACAGCGATCTCAACATCAACGCCGTAAGGAACAACAGTGCCATCCTCGATGACATCAGTCAGGGTTGCATCCTTAGTATACAGGTCGTTCTGAACTTTCTCGTTGATCTCATACTCAGGAATGGTTACAAAGTAAACCTTAGAACCAACCTTCAGATCAGCATAAGAATTGGAATCAGCCTCGTCAGTAACAACGAAAGTGGCTACTTTCTCGGTCACCTTAGCACCTTTAGCGATGGGATACAGGGTATTACCAATGGTATTCTCATCGATATCATTAGCATCGTAAAGAGCGGTAGCGGAAGCGGTCAGAGTGGTGTCATCCTTATCATAGTGACGGCCATAGTTGAATACGAGGAAGAATTCGCCAACGTCGGTGGTGTCAAGAGCTCTCCAGCCCTCATATTCGTTATTGATGCCCATAGCTTCCATGTCAGAAATGGTACCAAAGGTGTAGTTCATGGTTCCATCAGTCAGCTTCTTGGCAAAGCTATAAGCCTTAGCGCCATCAAAACCATACTTGGTAACGGTGACCTTGCTGATAATGATATCAGCGGTATCATCCAGGATAGCGGTATCGTTGGTTTTAGTGGCGATAACATACTTATAGGCAACATTAGTGCCTTCCTTTACCTTAACCCAGCCCTGAGAAGCAACAAGGTCAGATCCCTTATCAAAGGTAACAGCAACTTTATTCTTTTCGGGAGCAAAAGTGCCATCCTTATTCAGAACAGCCTTTGTGCCTTCCAGACCGAGTTCAGCACGATCGAGAACGATGGCCTCACCAGGAACAATAACACGATAAGCGGGATTTTCTGCGGTCAAAGTGGTGTCGGGAGCAGTAGTAACGCCAGTTACACCAACAGCCATCGCCATGGTGCAAACCATGATGACAGCCAGTACCAGTGCGAGTACTTTTTTCATTGTGATTTCCTCCTAAAATCACCGCCTTTTTGTGACATCACCGGGGAGCGATGTGCATAGAATATGGAAGTTAATCTCTTCATAAAGGAGGATTATTGTGGAAGAAGATGGCGCAATTTATGAAGAAGAACGGCAAATTTGGTTTTCCGTGGGCGGGGATGTGGATGATTTCATTTTTTTTGATGCGGCACAACCGCAAAAAACGTCCTCCGAGCGGTAAGCCCCGGAGGATGTTTTTTTGCGCAAATGGTGTATTATTGGTGTAACTCCGGCGGGAGCAGCCGCCCCAGCCGCAGGCGGTGCGGTTCCATCATCAGCCGGCCGATCTGGAACTGCTCCGAGCCGCTGAGATGGCCGAAAAGCCCGTGAGAATCGCTTCCGGAGGTGATAAGCAGCCCTTTTTTCTCGCAAAAAAGCGCCGTCTGCGCCGAGAAGGTTTTGCTCTGTCCGGGGTAGTAGGCCTCGATGCCGCCCAGCCCCAGCGCGCACAGCTCGGTGTAATTGGTGTATAAAGTGGCTAATTCGCACCCGGAAAAGTAATTGCAGGGATGCGCCAGCACCGGGATCCCATCGGCCCGCAGCAGCGCTGCGATGACCTCCTCCGCCGCCGGAAAGGGGTAGGCGGTGTAATCCAGTCCGTAGCGGGCGTACAGCGGCATTCCCTCCTCCGGCGAGCCGGTGACGCCCTTTTGGTGCAGGTAATGCAGCCCCGCCCAGCCGCCCAGCAGGGTATCATAGCGGAAATCGCGGTATTCCCGGGGGCTGAGCTGTGGGTATTCGGGCGCCATCCGCTCCACCAGATCGACGCTCATCTGCAGCAGCAGCTCCCGGCAGCGGTGGGACAGTTCGGCCAGCTCCGGGGTCGGGGTAAAATCGTACCCCAGAATATGCAGGTGATATCCCTGCCACCGGCAGTCAAATTCCACCCCGCGGATGGCGATAACGCCCAGGTCCTCACAGGCGGCGGCAAAGCGCTCGCAGCCCAGCCAGTTATTATGGTCACACAGCGCGGCCAGCCCCACACCGCTGTCCCGGCAGGCCAGCGCGGCCTGCTCCGGGGTCTGGGCGCCGTCCGAAAAATAGCTGTGGATATGCAGATCGACAAACATGGAAAAATCTCTCCTTTCGTACAGTGCTATAGTACCATTTTGGGGGACAGATTGGCAAGGCCGACGGGCCATTTTGCCACCGCCGCACTCTTTGTTAGGCGAAAAGCAATCAAATTGTACCAAATCCAACCGAAAAAGTATGATTTTTGTAAAATTACACAAATGATTATGGAATTTGCTTGCCGAATTTGGACAGGACTGTTATAATAATCGTGGGGAGATAGGGGCTGCCGTTCTCCCCGGGTTGTTATCCCTTTGGCTAAAGGAGACGAAGCAAAACCATGAACAGGATCACCAAATCGAAGGAAATGCCGGTTTATCTGTTCCACCAGGGCACCAACGCGCACGCCTGGGAGCTTTTGGGGGCGCACCGGCAGCAAAACGGCAAGACCTCCTTCTGCACTTGGGCGCCCCATGCCGCGGCGGTCAGCGTAGTGGGGGATTTTAACGGCTGGGACGCCGCCGCCCACCCCATGACCCGCCTGAACAACGAGGGCCTGTGGGGGACCACGGTGGAGCTGACACACGACTACGATTGCTATAAATACATAATTACCGCGCCGGACGGCCGAAAGCTGTACAAGGCGGACCCTTACGCTTTCCACACTCAGACGCCGCCGCAGAATGCCAGCAAGGTGTACCGGCTGCAGGGCTACCGCTGGCACGACGCCGCCTGGATGGCCGCCCGCGCCGGGCAGGACGCCAACACCCGCCCGGTGAATATTTACGAGCTGCATATCGGCTCCTGGCGGCGCCATGCGGATGGGAACTGCTATTCCTACCGCCAGCTGGCCGGGGAGCTGCCGGCGTATCTGACCGAAATGGGGTATACCCATGTGGAGCTGCTGCCCCCCACCGAGCATCCTTACGACGGCTCCTGGGGCTACCAGGTGACCGGCTATTTTGCCCCCAGCAGCCGCTACGGCACCCCGCACGACTTTATGGCGCTGGTGGATGCCCTGCATCAGGCGGGGATCGGGGTCATTATGGACTGGGTGCCGGCGCATTTCCCCAAGGATGACTTTGGCCTGTGCGAATACGACGGCCTGTGCTGCTACGAATACAGCGACCGCGCCAAGTGGGAGCACCGGGACTGGGGTACGCGGGTCTTTGATTTCGGCCGCACCGAGGTGCAGAGCTTCCTGGTTTCCAGCGCCAACTTCTGGGCGCATCTCTACCACATCGACGGCATCCGGGTGGACGCCGTGGCCTCGATGCTGTACCTGGATTACGGCCGGCAGGAGGGCGAATGGCGTCCCAACATCAACGGCGGACGGGAGAACCTGGAGGCGGTAGCCTTTTTGCGCAAGCTGAACCATTCCCTGCTTACCGAGCATCCGGGCTTTTTGATGATCGCAGAGGAATCCACCGCATGGCCGCTGGTGACCCGACCGCCGGAGGTCGGGGGGCTGGGCTTCAACTTTAAGTGGAACATGGGCTGGATGAACGACACCCTGTTTTACCTCAAGCTGGACCCCTACTTCCGCAGCTACAACCACGATAAGCTGACCTTCAGCATGATGTACGCCTTCAGCGAAAACTTTATCCTGCCCATTTCCCACGATGAGGTGGTGCACGGCAAGGGTTCGCTGCTGAATAAAATGCCCGGCAGCTACGAGCAGAAGTTTGCGGGGCTGCGCACCTTTATGGGCTATATGATGACGCACCCCGGCAAAAAGCTGCTGTTTATGGGCTGCGAATTCGGGCAGTTCATCGAGTGGGATTACCAAAAGCAGCTGGACTGGATGCTGCTGGAGTATGAAAGCCACCGCAAAACAAGGGATTACATCCGGGCGCTGAACCACTACTATCTGTCGCACCCGGCACTGTGGCAGGTGGAGGATAACTGGGACGGCTTCCGCTGGCTGAACGCCGACGATAATACCCGCAGCGTCATCAGCTACTACCGGGCGGACGAAGAGGGCCGCAAGGTGCTGGTGCTGTGCAACTTTGCGCCGGTAAAATGGGAAAACTACCTGCTGGGCGTGCCGGAGGCCGCCGATTACCGGGTGGTGCTGTGCAGCGAGGAAGCCTGCTTTGGCGGGGCGGGGTTTGAACGGGGGACGGTATACCGCAGCGAAGAAGCCCCGCAGGGCCAGTGGCCCCGCAGCATCACGCTGGATGTCCCGCCGCTGTGCTGTATGCTGCTGGAATCCATCAACACCGAGGAGGAATGACAGATGTTCATGAAGAAAGAATGGGTGGCAATGCTGCTGGCCGGCGGCCAGGGCAGCCGTCTGTACGCCCTGACCAAGAAGCTGGCCAAACCCGCCGTCCCTTTTGGCGGCAAATACCGTATCATTGATTTTCCGCTTTCCAACTGCGTCAATTCCGGGATTGATACCGTGGGCGTGCTGACCCAGTACCAGCCCCTGGTGCTCAACGAGTACCTCGGCAACGGCCAGCCGTGGGATCTGGACCGGCTCAACGGCGGCGTTTTTGTGCTGCCCCCCTACCAGAAAAGCAGCGGCAGCGACTGGTATACCGGCACCGCCAACGCCATCTGTCAGAACATTCCCTTTATCGAGCGGTACGACCCCGAATATGTCCTGATCCTTTCCGGCGACCACATCTACAAGATGGACTACACCAAAATGCTGGATCACCATAAAAAGACGGGCGCCGACTGCACCATCGCGGTGTTCGAGGTGCCGATGGAGGAGGCCTCCCGCTTCGGCATCATGAACACCCGGGAGGATACTACCATCTACGAGTTTGAGGAGAAGCCCAAAAATCCCAAGAGCAATCTGGCTTCGATGGGCGTTTACATCTTCAGCTGGAAAAAGCTGCGGGAATACCTGCTGGCCGATGACGCCGATCCCACTTCCGAAAAGGACTTCGGCAAAAATATCATCCCCAAGATGCTGGCGGCCGGCGAAAAGCTGGTAGCCTACTCCTTTGAGGGCTACTGGAAGGACGTCGGCACCATCGACAGCCTGTGGGAAGCCAATATGGACCTGCTGGACCCCCGGGTGCCGATGGACCTTTACGACCCCAGCTGGAAGATCTACAGCCGCAACCCCTGTATGCCGCCGCACTACATCGCCCGCGGCGCCAAGGTGCAGAACTCGATGGTCTCCGAGGGCTGCGAGATCGCCGGCAACGTGGATTTTTCCATTCTGTTCGCCGGTGTTAAGGTCGCGGAGAACGCCGTTGTCGATTCCAGCATCCTGATGCCGGGCGCCGTCGTGGAAGAGGGCGCCGAGGTGCATTTCGCCATTGTGGCGGAAAACGCGGTGATCCGCCGGGGCGCCTATGTCGGCGAACGCCCGGAGCTGATCGAACAAAAGGAAAATTGGGGCGTCACCGTCATCGGCGCGGGAATCACGGTGGGCGCCGGCGCCGTTGTGCCGGCCCGCTCCATGGTGGAACAGGACATTGGGGAGGTGCTGTGAAATGGCAAACAACAAGATGACAGGGATAGTCTTTTCCAATGCGCATGATGGCGCGCTGGGCGGGCTGACCGCGCAGCGTTCCATGGGCTCGGTTCCGTTTGCCAGCCGCTACCGCCTGGTGGACCTCGTCCTTTCCCGCATGTCCCACGCCGGGGTGGATTCCGTCGCCGTTGTGATGCAGAACAATTATCATTCCCTGATGGAGCATATCGGCTCCGGCAAGGAGTGGGATCTTTCCCGCAAGCGGGGCGGCATCGCCTTTTTCCCGCCCTATTCCTCCTCCGGCAGCTCCGGCTTCAGCCGCGGCACGCTGGAATCCCTTTCCGGGATGCTGGGCTATCTGCGCAGCTCCACGGCGGATTATGTGGCGGTCTCGGACTGCGATATCGTCTGTGGGGTGGACCTTTCCGATGTGCTGGAATACCATATTGCCCACAACGCCGGGATCACACTGGTCTGCACGGCCGGCACCCAGGGCGCCGTGATGCTTTCCGCCGATGAAAACGGTCGGCTGCAAAAGGCCAGCCACGGTGGCGAAGGGGAATGGATCTTTAACAATATGTACATTATCAACCGGGAGCTGCTGATCCAGCTGGCGGCGGAAGCAGCCAGCCTCAACCAGTATTCCTTTGTGGATACCTGCCTGATCCGCAAGGGCCGGGAGCTGCCCATTTACTGCTACCGCTACGAGGGCTTCTGCCGGGCGGCCTCCAGCATGCAGGCCTATTACGAGATTTCCATGCGCCTGCTGGACCCCGCCATCCGCGGCGAGCTGTTCCCCAAGGACCGCCCGGTGTATACCCGCGTGCAGGATGAAGTCCCGGTCAAATACGGGCTTTCCGCCGCTGTTGCCAACTCCCTGCTGGCGGACGGCTGTATCATCGAAGGGCAGGTGGAAAACTGCATCGTGTTCCGCGGGGTGCGTATCGGGCACGGCGCGGTGGTCAAAAACTCCATCATCATGCAGGGCAGCTACATCGGCAACGGCGCCAACCTGGATTACTGCATCTGTGATAAAGGCGTGCTGATCGCCGACAACCGCCGCCTGGCGGGCTACGCCAGCTACCCGCTGTATCTGCCGCGGGATACCCGCGTATAACAGCCGCGATCGGGAAAAGGAGAAGATGCCATGAAAATCTTATTTGCGTGCAGCGAGTGCAGCCCCTTTGCCGCTTCCGGCGGGCTGGCGGATGTCGCCGGTTCGCTGCCGGCCGCCCTGCAGAAGGAGGGCGCCGAATGCCGCGTTATTCTGCCGCTGTATAGCAGCATCGGGCTGCAGTGGCGGGCCGGCATGACCTTCCTCACCAGCTTTGGGGTGCCGCTTTCCTGGCGGGTGGCGCACTGCGGCGTCTTTACCCTGCAGCACGGCGGGGTGCAGTATTACTTTTTGGATAACGAGCAGTATTTTAAGCGGGAGGGCGGCATCTACGGCTACTTTGATGAGGCCGAGCGCTTTGCCTTTTTCTCCAAAGCGGTGCTGGAAACGCTGCTGCACATCGACTACGAGCCGGACGTCATCCACTGCAATGACTGGCAGACCGCCCTCATCCCGGTGTACCTCAACGTGTTTTACCGGCAGGTGCCAAAGCTTTCCCGCACCCACACCGTCTTTACCATCCACAATATCCAGTACCAGGGACAGTTTGGGCTGAATGTGGCCGGCGACGTCTGCGGCCTGCCGGACTGGGCCGTGGGTAAGGTGGAATTCGGCGGCGACCTGAATATGATGAAAGGCGCGCTGGAGGAATGTGAGCGCATCACGACGGTAAGCCCCACCTACGCCAAGGAGATCATGGACCCCTATTTCGGGCACGGGCTGGAGAGCATCCTGCGGCAGAAGCAGTGGAAGCTCAGCGGTATCCTGAACGGGATAGACACCGTGGGCTATAACCCGGCGAAGGATCGCCAGCTTGCCGCCAATTTCTCGGCGAAAAAGCCGGAGGGCAAGGCGCTGTGCAAGGCCGCCCTGCAGCAGCAGATGCACCTGCCGGAGCAGCCCGATACCCCGCTGCTGGCCATGGTAAGCCGGCTGGTGAGCCACAAGGGCTTTGACCTGGTGCGCTACGCCATGGAGGGGATGCTGCGCGAGGGGATGCAGGTGGTAATTCTGGGCAGCGGCGAAGCGCAGTACGAGCAGTTCTTTGCCGATGTGCAGCGCCGCCATCCGCAGCAGGTGGCCTATACCTGCGGCTTTTTGCCCACCCTTTCCCGGCAGATCTACGCCGGGGCGGATTTCTTCCTGATGCCCAGCCAAAGCGAGCCCTGCGGGCTGGCGCAGATGATCGCCCTGCG
>SFLS01000051.1 GCA_004554485.1 Oscillospiraceae bacterium
GGGCACCCCGGACCCCCGTCCGGGATGCCCGCCGAGATCGAACGGAGAGTTTGATCCTGGCTCAGGATGAACGCTGGCGGCGTGCTTAACACATGCAAGTCGAACGGTTAAACCGCCTTCGGGCGGATATACAGTGGCGAACGGGTGAGTAACACGTGACCAACCTGCCCACCGCTCCGGGATAACGCGGGGAAACCCGCGCTAATACCGGGTACTCCGGTGCGGGCGCATGCCCGCGCCGGGAAAGCCCAGGCGGCGGTGGATGGGGTCGCGGCCCATCAGGTAGTTGGGGGGGTAACGGCCCACCAAGCTTACGACGGGTAGCCGGGCTGAGAGGCCGATCGGCCACATTGGGACTGAGACACGGCCCAGACTCCTACGGGAGGCAGCAGTGGGGAATTTTGCGCAATGGAGGCAACTCTGACGCAGCAACGCCGCGTGCGGGATGAAGGCCCTCGGGTTGTAAACCGCTTTCAGCAGGGAAGACTTCGACTGTACCTGCAGAAGAAGCCCCGGCTAACTACGTGCCAGCAGCCGCGGTAATACGTAGGGGGCGAGCGTTATCCGGATTCATTGGGCGTAAAGCGCGGCGGGATCTCAAACCTGAGGGCTCAACCCCCAGCAGGATCCCGGACTGGCGGGCTCGAGTTCGGTAGGGGAAGGCGGAACTCCCAGTGTAGCGGTGAAATGCGCAGATATTGGGAGGAACACCGATGGCGAAGGCAGCCTTCTGGGCCGTAACTGACGCTGAGGTGCGAAAGCTAGGGGAGCGAACAGGATTAGATACCCTGGTAGTCCTAGCCGTAAACGATGGGCACTAGGTGTGGGGGGGCCGACCCCCCGTGCCGAAGCTAACGCATTAAGTGCCCCGCCTGGGGAGTACGGCCGCAAGGCTAAAACTCAAAGGAATTGACGGGGGCCCGCACAAGCAGCGGAGCATGTGGCTTAATTCGAAGCAACGCGACGAAGAACCTTACCAGGGCTTGACATGCGCGTGAAGCCTGGGAAACCAGGTGGCCGAGAGGAGCGCGCACAGGTGGTGCATGGCTGTCGTCAGCTCGTGTCGTGAGATGTTCGGTTAAGTCCGGCAACGAGCGCAACCCCCGCCGCATGTTGCCAGCATTAAGTTGGGGACTCATGCGGGACTGCCGGCGTCAAGCCGGAGGAGGGTGGGGACGACGTCAAGTCATCATGCCCCTCATGCCCTGGGCTGCACACGTGCTACAATGGCCGGTACAGAGGGCTGCGACCTGGCGACAGGAAGCGAATCCCGTAAAGCCGGCCCCACACCGCCCGTCACACCACCCGAGTCGTCTGCACCCGAAGTCGCCGGCCCAACCTCGCGAGGGAGGCGCCGAAGGTGTGGAGGGTGAGGGGGGTGAAGTCGTAACAAGGTAGCCGTACCGGAAGGTGCGGCTGGATCACCTCCTTTCTAGGGAGACCGTTATCCGGTCCGAGGGGATGGACATCCCCCCTGGAACCATATGGCAGATGCAAGCTTCTACCGTCTTGGCCGCAGCATCCGGCTTCCGGGGCCCTCCCCGGAGGGGGGATACCCCCCGCGCACCTTGAGAGCTGCATAGCGCGCCGGCCGTCCCAAAAGGGCCGGCGCGGACAAGAGATCTGATATGAATCATCGTGTCCATCTATACGAATTAAGCTGATGGACGGGTGATCCGCATAACACGATCGCGAATGATACGAGACCCGAGATCTTAACTGATCAGACAACTCATAGTAGGCATCGGAAAGATGAAGATACTAAGGGCGCACGGTGGATGCCTTGGCATAGGAAGCCGACGAAGGACGCGGTAAGCTGCGATAAGCCGCGGTCAGGCGCAAACGGCCTTTGACCCGCGGATCTCCGAATGGGGCAACCCGCCCGCGGCAATGCGCGGGCGCCCCTCCCCGAATATATACGGGAGGGAGCGGCAACCCGGGGAACTGAAACATCTAAGTACCCGGAGGAAAGGAAATCAACCGAGATTCCGCTAGTAGCGGCGAGCGAACGCGGATGCAGCCTAAACCCGTGCAGCGCCAAAGCACCTGGGCGTTGCTGCACGCGGGGTCGCGGGACCGCTCATCCGGGGGCCAGGCACCCCCGGCGGCAGTCACAAAGGGATGGCGCAGCGGAACGGCCCGGACAGGCCGGCCGCAGAGGGTGAGAGCCCCGTACGCGAAGCCCCATCCCCTGCCGGTGGCGGCACCCGAGTAATGCCGGACACGGGAAATCCGGTATGAATCAGGGGGGACCACCCTCCAAGGCTGAATACTCTCCTATGACCGATAGCGAACCAGTACCGTGAGGGAAAGGTGAAAAGCACCCCGGGAGGGGAGTGAAAGAGTACCTGAAACCGCGCGCCTACAAGCAGTCGGAGCCCACATGATGGGTGACGGCGTGCCTTTTGTAGAATGAGCCAACGAGTCACGGTATGCGGCGAGGTTAAGCTATGAAGCGAGCCGCAGTGAAAGCGAGCCTTTAAGATGGCGTTTTTAGTCGCATGCCGTGGACGCGAAGCCGGGTGATCTATCCATGGGCAGGCTGAAGCAGGGGTAAGACCCTGTGGAGGGCCGAACCCACTTCGGTTGAAAACGGAGGGGATGACCTGTGGATAGGGGTGAAAGGCCAATCAAACCCGGAGATATCTCGTTCTCCCCGAAATAGCTTTAGGGCTAGCCTCGGGCGTTCGGTCGCGGCGGTAGAGCACTGGATCCTTGCGGGGGCCTCACCGCCTACCAACAGGAACCAAACTCCGAATGCCGCGACCCCAGAGCCCGGGAGTCAGAATATGTGGGCTAAGCTGTGTATTCGAGAGGGAAACAGCCCAGACCGCCCGCTAAGGTCCCCAAGTTCATGCTGAGTGGCAAAGGATGTGCGTTTGCCTAGACAACCAGGATGTTGGCTTAGAAGCAGCCATGCATTTAAAGAGTGCGTAACAGCTCACTGGTCGAGTGGACATGCGCCGACAATACACGGGGCTAAGCATGGCACCGAAGCGGCGGACTGTGAACAACAGTGGTAGGGGAGCTTTCCGTGCAGGGCCGAAGCGCATGGGCGACCATGCGTGGACCGCACGGAAGTGAGGATGTTGGCATGAGTAACGAGAGCGGCGTGGGAAACGCCGCCGCCGTAAGCCTAAGGGTTCCTGGGCAAGGCTAATCCCCCCAGGGTCAGTCGGGAGCTAAGGCGAGGCCGACAGGCGTAGCCGATGCACAACAGGTTGATATTCCTGTACCACCACGAGCCGTTACCACCGATGGGGCGACGGAGAAGGATAGCCGGGCGGGGTTCTGGACGTCCCCGTGAAAGCAGGTAGGGGGCAGCGCATGGAAACCAGCGCTGCTGAGGTCCCCGAGACGCGAGACGAAGGCATATGGCCGAAGCCGGCGAGTCCATGCTTCCAAGAAAAACCTCTAGGGAGGCGGATGGTGCCCGTACCAAAACCGACACAGGTAGGCGGGTAGAGTATACCGAGGCGATCGGGAGAACCATGGTTAAGGAACTCGGCATAACGACTCCGTAACTTCGGGAGAAGGAGTGCCCCTGCAGGTGGAGCGCCTGGCGCGCCGAGCCCGCGGGGGTCGCAGCGAAACGGCCCAAGCGACTGTTTATCAAAAACACAGGACTCTGCAAAGCCGCAAGGCGACGTATAGGGTCTGACGCCTGCCCGGTGCTGGAAGGTTACGCGGAGGGGTTAGCGGAAGCGAAGCTCCGAAGCCAAGCCCCAGTAAACGGCGGCCGTAACTATAACGGTCCTAAGGTAGCGAAATTCCTTGTCGGGTAAGTTCCGACCTGCACGAATGGCGTAACGACTTGGGCGCTGTCT
>SFLS01000030.1 GCA_004554485.1 Oscillospiraceae bacterium
CCAAGCCGCAGCGTCTCCTCGGCGCCCCGGCGGTACTGCGCCGTCACATCTCCGCCCTGGGCGGTCAGGACCCGTTTGCCCACCCGCTCGGCGGCCGGGCGCGGGGTGGCCAGCCCGCCGTAGATTTCCGGGCAGACCGGGATCAGGGTATGCCGCCCCAGCAGCGATAAAACCCCTTCGTGGGGCTTGGCCTGCCCGTCGTAGCGGCAGCAGACTCCCAGCAGGCAGGCACTCACCAGTATTTTCATTCCTCTCCCTCCTCCGGCGGCAGCGGCCGCCCATCACGGGAAGCACTCACCAGCCGGTCTCCCCGGTATTCCAGCTTCAGCGAGAAAAACGGTCCCTCCTGCCGCAGCAGGGAAAGGAACAGCCGGTCCCCCTGCCACAGCGGCAGGCGGCCCACCTCCCCGATCGGGACCCATTCCAGCGTCCCCTCGTCGCACTCCCGCAGCGTCCCGGTAAAGCCGGCCGCGGTAAACAGGTGCATGTACTCGGTGGGGGCTTCATCGGAAACAAAGGTCACCAGCCCCCGGAAGCGATAGTCGGTCAGGGTCAGTCCCGTTTCCTCACGCACCTCCCGCAGCAGGCACTCCTCCGGGCTTTCCCCCTCTTCAAATTTCCCGCCGATCCCCAGCCATTTATCGTGGTTGATGTCGTTTTTCTTTTTGGTCCGGTGCAGCATCAGCCAGCAGCCGTCTTTTTCGATATAACACAGGGTGGAAAGGATCATGGCGTCTCCTCCGTAAAAACGATTTCGTCATAGCCGGTTTCGCTGTCCTGCTCCGTACCGAAGCGCCAGCCGGGCAGCTCCCCCAGGATCAGCTCGCAGGTGGTATTCACCATACAGCCGGGCATCAGGTGCCCGCCGAACGCGGTAAGCCCCTGACGGGAAAGCGCGATATGCAGATGGCAGCGCTGCCGGCTCACCGTCCCCGTCAGAGAAAGGATCTCACAGGGTTCTTCTACGGTGCGTACCGTCCGGCCGTCGGCATCCCGCAGAACGGCACGGCTGAGACATCCCACCCCGGAAAGCACCACCGCCGCTTCCAGCATCCTTTCTTCGGCAAACTGCCGGATCGCCGGCAGCAGATCCTCGCCCCGTCTCAGGCGGATACAATGGGTTTTCATCGACGCTTTCCCCTTTCCTGCGCTTTTTATCAATATTTTACCACAGAAAAACGCCGTTGGCAAAGCCCGGCGGCGCTTTATGGAAAAAATACAACACTTTGACCGAATCATGATTTTTATTCTATCAAAAACGTGATGTTTATAACCAAAGTCTTATGAAAAAGCGATAAAATACTGCTGTTTTTGGCATGTGTGCCGCCAAACTTTAATCTTTCTTTTTGTGGAATTTGCCAAACGCAATCTGTTCTGAAATTGCAGGAATTCCGGCATGGTTGGTGCTATATAACAAATTCCGAATGGATTTATTCATTATTTGAAGTTGCGTTTGTTGTAATCTTCCAAATGCCAAATTTCTGCCGCCGCAGCGGCGCTTTATTTTCTCCTTAATTTTCCAGAAATGCGGTTGTGAAATATTTGACAAATGTTTGACAGCACCCATTTTTGCAGTTATACTAAAGGTACTTTTAATATGGATAAATATTTTGTTAAAGCCGTTTAACGGCGAAAGGACCGCATATGACAAGGGCTATTTATCCCGGTAGTTTTGACCCTGTAACGCTGGGGCACATGGATATCATCCGGCGTGCTTCCCGCGTGGTGGATGAGTTGATCATCGGCGTACTGATCAATCGCGACAAAAACCCCCTCTTTACCGTGGAAGAACGGGTGGAAATGCTGCAGGAAAGCGTCCGGGACTGCAAGAATGTCACCGTCAGCACCTTTGACGGCCGCACCGTCGATTTTGCCCGCGCCAATCACGCGCAGATCATCATCCGCGGTCTGCGGGCCGTCACCGATTTTGAGCACGAGATGCAGATGGCCCAGACCAACCGCATTTTGGATCCTACCATCGATACCATGTTTTTCACCACCAGCCTGCGGTATGCCTATCTCAGCAGCACCATCGTCAAGGAAGTGGCGCACTACGGCAATACCGATATTTCCAAATTCGTACATCCCTTTGTCGCCGCCCGGCTGAAGGAAAAGCTGGGCAGCTGAACCCGGACCGGTTCATCCGATTGCGTGATCATCAGGCAATCATGAAATAACCATCGTTATCTATTCCTATTTTATTATTTTTAAGGAGGCAACAACTATGAAGAAAATCGTATTGGCAGGCGCCTGCCGTACCGCCATCGGCACCATGGGCGGCTCTCTGAGCACCGTTCCGGCTGCGGAGCTGGGTTCCGTCGTCATCAAAGAAGCCCTTGCCCGCGCAGGCGTCCCCGCCGAGCAGGTCGATCATGTTTATATGGGCTGCGTCATTCAGGCCGGCCTGGGCCAGAACGTCGCCCGTCAGGCTTCCCTGAAGGCCGGTCTGCCCGTGACCACCCCCGCCGTTACCGTTAACGTTGTCTGCGGTTCCGGTCTGAACTGCGTCAACATGGCCGCCCAGATGATCGAAGCGGGCGACGCCGATATCGTTGTCGCCGGCGGCATGGAAAGCATGTCCCTGGCCCCCTATGCCATGATGAAAGGCCGTTACGGCTACCGCATGGGCAACGCCACCCTGGTGGATACCATGGTGAACGACGCCCTGTGGGATGCTTTCAACAACTATCACATGGGCATCACCGCCGAGAACGTGGCCGAGCAGTGGCACCTGACCCGTGAGGACCTGGATGCGTTTGCCGCCAACAGCCAGCAGAAGTGCGAAAAGGCCATGGCCGAGGGCAAATTCAAGGAGGAGATCGTCCCCGTCGAGGTCAAGGGCAAGAAGGGTTCCGTGATCGTCGATACCGATGAAGGCCCCCGTCCCGGCACCACCGTGGAGACCCTGGCCCGTCTGAAGCCCGCCTTCAAAAAGGACGGCGGCATCGTGACCGCCGGCAACTCCTCCGGCATCAATGACGGCGCTGCCGCTATTGTGGTTATGAGCGAGGAGAAGGCCAAGGAGCTGGGCGTCAAGCCGATGGCTACCTGGGTCGGCGGCGCCCTGGGCGGCGTGGATCCCTCCATCATGGGCGTAGGCCCCGTAGCGGCGGTCAACAAGCTGATGAAGAAGCTCGATATGAAGGTTGCCGATATGGATCTCATCGAAGCCAACGAGGCTTTTGCCGCTCAGTCCCTGGCGGTCGGCCACGACCTGGGCTTTGACCCCGAAAAGCTGAACGTCAACGGCGGCGCCATCGCTCTGGGCCATCCCGTAGGCGCTTCCGGCTGCCGTATTCTGGTCACCCTGCTGCACGAGATGCAGCGCCGTGACGCCAAGACCGGTCTGGCTACCCTGTGCATCGGCGGCGGCATGGGCTGCGCCACCGTGGTAAAGCGTGACTGATCCTTTGGTACATCCAGCGCACCGGAGAGCCGCCGCTCTCCGGTGCTGCGCAAAATAAGAAGGAGAGTGTATCCCATGGAGTTTATTACCTATGAGGCGGAAGGCCAGATCGGTATTATCACCATCAACCGTCCCAAGGCCCTGAATGCCCTGAACAGCACCGTGCTGGAGGAGCTGGACAAGGCCCTCGACGCGGTCGATCTGCAGACGGTCCGCTGCCTGATCCTGACCGGCGCGGGAGAAAAGAGCTTTGTAGCCGGCGCGGATATCGGCGAGATGAGCACCCTGACCAAAGCCGAGGGAGAAGCCTTTGGTAAAAAGGGCAACGATGTTTTCCGCAAGCTGGAAACCTTCCCCATTCCCGTTATCGCTGCCGTTAACGGCTTTGCGCTGGGCGGCGGCTGCGAGATCTCGATGAGCTGCGATATCCGTATCTGCAGCGAAAACGCCGTGTTCGGCCAGCCGGAAGTCGGCCTGGGCATTACCCCCGGCTTTGGCGGCACCCAGCGCCTGGCCCGCATCGTCGGCACCGGCAAGGCCAAGGAAATGATCTACGGCGCCCGCAACATCAAGGCGGAGGAAGCCTATCGCATCGGTCTGGTCAATAACGTCTATCCCCTGGAGGAGCTGATGCCCGCCGCCAAGAAGCTGGCCGCCACCATCGCCCGCAACGCCCCCATCGCCGTGCGCAACTGCAAGCGCGCCATCAACGAGGGCCTGCAAGTAGATATGGACCAGGCCGTCGTCATCGAAGAGAAACTGTTTGGCAACTGCTTTGAAACTTACGACCAGAAAGAGGGCATGGCCGCCTTTTTGGAAAAGCGCAAGGTTGAAGCATTCCTCAATAAATAATCAAAACTAAAATTTACTTAACGGAGGTTACTGCAATGAAGGTTGGTATTATCGGCGCCGGCACCATGGGTTCCGGCATCGCTCAGGCTTTTGCCCAGGCCAATGGCTATGAGGTGTTCCTGTGTGACATCAACGAAGAGTTTGCCGCGGGCGGCAAAAACAAGATCGCCAAGGGCCTGAACGGCCGCGTGGCCAAGGGGAAGATGGAGCAGGCCGCTGCCGACGCGATCCTCGCCAAGATCACCACCGGCACCAAGGAGATCTGCAAGGACTGCGATCTCGTCATCGAAGCGGCTGTTGAGAACATGGAGATCAAAAAGCAGACCTTCCAGGAGCTGTCCCGGATCTGCAAACCCGAGTGCCTGTTCGCCACCAATACCTCTTCCCTTTCCATCACCGAACTCGGCGCCAAGCTGGACCGCCCCATCATCGGTATGCACTTCTTTAATCCCGCTCCCGTTATGAAGCTGGTCGAGGTCATCGCCGGCCTGAACACCCCCGCCGAGATGGTCGAGACCATCAAGAAGCTGGCGGAGGATATCGGCAAGACCCCCGTACAGGTGGAAGAGGCTGCCGGTTTTGTGGTCAACCGTATCCTGATCCCCATGATCAACGAGGCTGTCGGTATCTACGCTGACGGCGTTGCTTCCGTAGAAGGCATTGATAACGCCATGATGCTGGGCGCCAACCATCCCATGGGCCCGCTGGCTCTGGGCGACCTCATCGGCCTGGATGTCTGCCTGGCCATTATGGAGGTCCTGCAGGCCGAAACCGGCGACGACAAGTATCGTCCCCATCCCCTGCTGCGCAAAATGGTCCGCGGCGGCAAGCTGGGCAGAAAGACCGGCGTTGGCTTCTACGATTACAGAAAGTAAGCAATAAGGAGGATCTGTTATGGATTTCAAGCTCACCAAAGAGCAGGCCATGGTGCAGAAAATGTACCGTGAGTTTGCCGAGAATGAAGTAAAGCCCCTGGCTGCTGAGGTGGATGAGGAAGAGCGCTTCCCCGAAGAGACCGTCAAGAAGATGGCTAAGCTGGGCATGATGGGAATCTATTTCCCCAAAGAGTACGGCGGCGCCGGCGGCGACGTCCTCTCCTACGTCATGGCGGTCGAAGAGCTTTCCAAGGTCTGCGGCACCACCGGCGTTATCCTTTCCGCCCACACCTCCCTGTGCTGTGCTCCCATCTATGAAAACGGCACCGAGGAGCAGAAGAAATATTACCTGCCCAAGCTGTGCAGCGGCGAATGGATCGGCGCGTTCGGCCTCACCGAGCCGGGTGCCGGCACCGACGCGCAGGGTCAGCAGACCGTTGCCGTGCTGGATGGCGATCACTGGGTGCTCAACGGCTCCAAGATCTTCATCACCAACGCCGGCTTTGCCAATGTATTTATCATCATCGCCGTTACCGGCGTCGTCCCCGATAAGAGGAATCCCAAAAAGACCCGTAAGGAGATCTCCGCTTTCATCGTGGAGCGCACCGACCCCGGCTTCTCGGTCGGCAAGCACGAAAAGAAGATGGGCATCCGCGGTTCTTCCACCTGTGAGCTGATCATGGAGGACTGCCGCATCCCCGCAGACCGTCTGCTGGGCAAGAAGGGCAAGGGCTTCAATATCGCCATGGCTACCCTGGACGGCGGCCGCATCGGTATTGCCGCGCAGGCCCTGGGCCTGGGCGAAGGCGCCGTGGAAGAGGTCATCAAGTACACCCATGAGCGTGTCCAGTTCGGTCGCCGCATCTCCCAGTTCCAGAACACCCAGTTCCAGATCGCCGATATGCACACCCGCATGGAGGCCGCTAAGTACCTGGTTTACTCCGCCGCCTGCAAGAAGAACGCGCACGAGCCGTACAGCGCGGACGCCGCAATGGCCAAGCTGTTTGCGGCCGAAGCCGCCAGCGATGTAACCCGCCGCGCGGTACAGCTCTTCGGCGGTTACGGCTACACCCGTGACTACCCTGTGGAGCGCATGATGCGTGATGCCAAGATCACTGAAATCTACGAGGGTACCTCCGAGGTTCAGCGCATGGTCATCGCCGCGAATCTCAAGGTCAACTGATAGGAGGAGTATGCCGTTATGAAATGTATCGTATGTGTAAAGCAGGTACCGGATACCTCCGGTAAGGTTGCTGTAAAAGAAGACGGTACCATGGACCGTGCCTCCATGGATACCATCACCAACCCCGATGACCTGAACGCCATCGAAGCCGCCCTGACCCTGAAGGACCAGACCGGCTGCGAAGTCGTGGTCGTTTCCATGGGTCCTCCCCCCGCTGAGGGGATGCTGCGCGAGCTGCTGGCCCGCGGCGCCGACCGTGCCGTGCTGGTTTCCGCCCGTGAATTCGGCGGTTCCGATACCTTTGCCACCAGCCAGATCCTCGCTGCCGCTATCAAGAAGATCGGCGTGGAGGAAGGCGATATCGTGTTCTGCGGCCGTCAGGCCATCGATGGCGATACCGCCCAGGTAGGCCCCCAGATCGCCGAAAAGCTCGGCCTGCCTCAGATCACCTACGTTGCCGAGATCAAGGTCGAGGGCAAGGAGGTCATCTGCAAGCGCATGCTGGAGGATGGCTACATGACCATCAAAACCCAGACTCCCTGCCTGCTGACCTGCATCAAGGAGCTGAACACCCCCCGCTATATGAGCGTCGGCGGTATCTTTGAGTGCTACAACAAGCCTCTGGAGATCTACAACTACGAAACGCTGAAGGACGATCCGCTTATCGAGCTGGATACCATCGGCCTCAAGGGTTCTCCCACCAACGTTTACAAGTCTTTCTCTCCCCCTCAGAAGGGTGCCGGCATGATGCTGGAGGGCGCCGACAAGGCGACCTGCGAAAAGCTTGTTTCTCTGCTGGCAGAGAAGCACATCATCTGATAGAAAGGAGAAAATGACTATGTCTACTTTTGTGAATACCGATCCCACCGCCTTCAAGGGCATATGGGTATTCTGCGAGCAGCGCCAGGGCAAGCTGATGCCCACCGATTTTGAGCTGATCAGCGAAGGCCGCAAGCTGGCCGACGACCTGGGCGTGGAGCTGTGCGGACTGCTGCTGGGCGATCATGTAGAGGGTCTGGCCAAGGAGCTGGGCGGCTACGGCGCCGACCGCATCATCGTGTGCGAGCATCCCCTGCTGAAGGACTACACCACCGATGCCTACGCCAAGGTAATCTGCGACGTCGTAATGGAAAAGAAGCCCGAGATCATGCTGATCGGCGCGACTAATATCGGCCGTGACCTGGGCCCCCGCTGCGCCGCCATGCTGCACACCGGCCTTACCGCCGACTGCACCCACCTGGATGTCGACGTTGAGAAGTACAAAGCCTTCCTGAAGACCACCTCCACCATGGATGTGGATAACATGAAGTTTGATGAGGGCACCCATCTGAAGATGACCCGTCCCGCATTCGGCGGCCACCTGATGGCAACCATCATCTGCCCCCGTTTCCGTCCCCAGATGTCCACTGTGCGCCCCGGCGTCATGCAGCGCGCCCCCTTTGACCAGGCCAAGGCCGATAAGGTCGTTGTAGAGAAGTACCCCGTCGAGCTGGCGGCTTCCGATATCCACACGCAGGTCCTGGAGATCGTCAAGGCCGCCAAGGACCTGGTCGATCTCACCGGCGCCGAGGTCATCGTTTCGGTCGGCCGCGGTATCGGCAAGGATGTGGAAGGCGGCATCAAGCTGGCAGAGGAGCTGGCTGCGGCCTTCGGCGGCGGCGTTGTCGGCGGCAGCCGTGCCGCTGTGGATGCCGGCTGGCTCTCTGCCGACCATCAGGTCGGACAGACCGGCAAGACCGTCCGTCCCAAGATCTATGTTGCCCTCGGCATTTCCGGCGCGATCCAGCACCTGGCCGGCATGCAGGATTCCGAGTGCATCATCGCGGTCAACAAGAATGAGACCGCCCCCATCTTCGAAGCTGCCGACTATGGCATCTGCGGCGACCTGTTCAAAGTCGTTCCTATGATGATCGAAGCCCTCAAGGCCCAGAAGAACTGATCCCACCCGTGATAAAAGAGGACTCGCCATGGCGGGCCCTCTTTTTTTGCTTTTTTTGGCTTTTTATTGACTCATTTCTCCCCAAAGTGTATAATAATATGTTGAGTTCCCCTAAGAAATGAGGATGATTGGAAACCATGACGATGATACTTTGGGTCGTAATCCTGACCGCACTGGCCGGCGTTGGCGGTACCGGTCTGGGCGGTGTTGCCGGCGCGCTGCTGCAGCGGGATTCCAAACGGGTGGTCAGCCTGCTGCTGAGCTTTGCGGGCGGGGTCATGCTTGCCGTGGTCTGCTTTGACCTGATCCCCGGGGCCATCCACCCCGAAAACTCCCCGAAGGATATGAACCTTCTGTGGGTTCTGGCGGGGGTCCTGTTCGGTTTTGTCGTGGTGTATCTACTCAATCACTGTATCGACCGCAGCACCAATCACGAAGTCGCGCATATCGATGCCGACCACCCCAAAACCGCCGATGACCTGGACGAGCTGATCCACAGCGACCACCTGATGGCCCACCGGGAGGAGGGCAACCATCTTTTTACCGCTGGTGTGGTCATGGCGGCGGCCATTGCGCTGCACAATCTGCCGGAGGGTATGGTGATCGGCGCTTCCTTTGCCAGCAGCGCTGCCTCTGCCAACGTGTTTTCCGGCAGCGGCCTGCTTATGGCTATCATTATCGGCCTGCACAATATCCCCGAGGGCATGGCGGTCGTGGTACCGCTGGTTTCCGGCGGGATGAAAAAAGGTCCCGCGGTTCTTATCACTGCCGCCAGCGGCGCGCCCACCATCATCGGGGCGCTCCTCGGCTACTGGATCGGGGTCGTCGGGCCGCTGGGGCTGTGTCTTTCTCTCAGCTGTGCCAGCGGCGCTATGCTGTACGTGGTGCTGGGCGAACTGCTGCCGGAGGCCATCCTGATGTGGCGCAGCAAGCTGCCCGCCTTTGCCACGGCAGGCGGAATCCTGTTGGGACTCTTACTGATGTATGTCTGAAAGAAAAAGGCCGGTGCCTTGGGGAGCCAAAGCATCGGCCTTTTTTGTCGGTTTTATGCCATTACCGGTCGCCGAAGAAGCGCTTGATCTCGATCTCGGCATTCTCCACGGAATCGGAGCCGTGGATGAGGTTTTCGCTGGTGCAGCAGGCATAGTCGCCGCGGATGGTGCCGGCAGCGGCCTCCTCAAATTTGGTCGCGCCCATGATGATGCGCATTCCTTTCACGGCGTTATCGCCCTCAACAATCATCGCCAGCACCGGCCCGGAGGTCATATAGGTGACGATCTCCGGGAAAAAGGGTTTATCCGCGATATGGGCGTAATGCTCCCGCAGGACGGCCTCATCCAGGGTCATCATCTTGGCGTCAACGATCTTGTAGTTCTTGCGCTCGATGCGGGAAATAACCTCCCCCATCAGGCCGCGCTTAACACAGTCGGGCTTCAGCATAATATAGGTTCTTTCGATAGCCATGTTTTTCTACACTCCTTATATGGTTGCTTTTGCAGTACCATTATAGCAGAAAACATTTCCGTTGGCTATCTTTTTTTACCGCTGTCAGAAGGTTTTTGCTCCCTTTTACCATTTTACCCAGTTTTGTGTATTTTTCAAAACCCTTTGTCGAAAAAACCGAAATAAACATCGGAAAAGGCTCTGTCAGAATAAAACGAGGTCTTTTTAACAGTTTTATAACTGGAAGTTATCTGTATTTATTTTGGGAATTCTTGCGGTTTTGATTTTCTGACATGAATGAGCATCTCTTTTGCGCATGCTCCAAAGAGTTTGTAATTTTCCCGTCCCTCTTTCAAAGTTATTCCGTGGTTTTCGTCGCTTGGCTCGTCGTCACTTGCGATAAATACATCATTTTCCCAATAACATACAGGGCAAATATAAGCTATGGCGTGTTCTTTGGGAACCGGCAATGTAAGATATCCGCAGCAAGAACAAGGATACTCTCCTTTTTGCTGACACGCCATGTCAGACTTTGATGATTTGTTACATTCTGATGTCATTTCTGGCAAATAAGCATATTTCTTTATCATAATAACACCTTCTGAAAATTCGAAATTTTCCGAACTCATTATACTATGCTGCCGTACTATCCGCAATAAACAGTTGGGGAATCCGAGCGACCCTTCTCTATCAGACAAAACGGTAAAAGGGACGGTTTTTGCGAGTGTTTGACGGCGGCGGCGCAAAATGCTACAATATGGGGCAGTAAAACAACGGGAGGCGGCTTTTTGTGATCAAACAGTTGGAGGACAAGATCCCCCAAACCGGCGGCGCAGCGTTTATTGCTTCAAACGCCACCCTTGCGGGGGATGTGACGCTGATGGAGGGCAGCAGCGTATGGTACGGGGCCGTCCTGCGCGGCGACCTGGATTCCATTACAGTAGGAAAAAACAGCAACGTGCAGGATAACGCCACCCTGCATGGCGACCGGGGCTATCCCATCACGCTGGGCGAGGGGGTTTCCATCGGACATAATGCCGTCGTGCACGGCGCCACGGTAGGCGATAATACTGTCATCGGTATGAATGCCGTACTGCTCAACGGCGCCGTTATCGGCAAAAACTGCATTGTAGGGGCCGGGGCGGTGGTCTCCGGCGGCGCCCGCTTTGCGGACGGCTCGCTGATCATCGGCTGTCCCGCCAAGGCTGTCTCGGAGCTGCACCCGGTCCAGATCGCCCACAACCGGGAAAATGCCGAGATTTATTGCCGGCTGGCCGCTTTGCACGCAAAGGAGGAAACCCGATGACTGCTGAAAAAACCGGTTTTTCCGCCTTTCTGGCGCGTAAAAACATCAGAATTTCCGCCCGGCTGTACTTTGTCGACGCCATGAGTGCCATGGCTATGGGCCTGTTTGCCTCGCTGCTGATCGGCACCATTCTGGATACGCTGGCGGACCAGCTTGGCTGGGCCTGGCTGGACGTGGCCGCCGGCTACGCCGGCAGCGCCACCGGCATTGCCATTGCGGTCGCCATCGGCGTGGCGCTTCAGGCGCCCCCGCTGGTGCTGTATTCGCTGTGTGCCGTAGGGCTGGGCTCCTATGCCGCAGGCGGGCCGCTGGGCGCTTTCTTTTCGGTTATTGTCGCCGCCGAGCTGGGCAAGGCCGTCAGCCACGAAACCAAGATCGATATTCTGGTCACGCCAACCGTCACCATACTGGCCGGACTGGGGGTCGGGACGCTCATCGGACCGGGCGTCAGCCTCTTGATGAACGGCTTCGGTCAACTCATTATTCGGGCAACTCAGCTTCGCCCGTTTCTCATGGGCATTATCGTTTCGGTGTTGGTCGGTATCGTCCTCACCTTACCCATCAGCTCTGCTGCTATCTGCTTTACGCTGGGGCTGACCGGTCTGGCCGGCGGCGCCGCCACCGCCGGGTGCTGCGCCCAGATGGTCGGCTTTGCAGTCATGAGCTTCGCCGAAAACGGCTGGGGCGGTCTGGTCGCGCAGGGGCTGGGCACCTCCATGCTGCAGATGGGCAACATCGTCAAAAACCCCCGCATCTGGATCCCGCCCACGCTGGCAGCCGCCATCACCGGCCCAGTGGCTACCTGCCTCTTCCGGCTGGAAAACGGCATTGCCATTGCCAGCGGCATGGGCACCTGCGGGCTGGTCGGTCCCATCGGCCTGCTGAGCTGGCCAGGCTTCGGCGGAGCGTTCCACTGGCTGGGACTGGTGCTGGTCTGCTTTGTACTGCCGGCGGTTCTCACCTCGCTTATCGCCTGGCCCATGCGCCGCCTGGGCTGGATCAAGCCCGGCGACTGCAAGCTGGAGCTTTAATGCCGCAAATATACCAAAAGGTACCCTTCGCGGGTACCTTTTTTCGTTTCTCTTATTGCCGGTTCCTGCCGCTGCCGGGGAAAAGCCGGTCCAGCAGCGCTTCGCAGCCCTCTGCGATATCCCGGTAGGCCGCGGCAAAGTCCCCGGTGTACCAGGGGTCATCGATATCCCGCGGATGCTTCGAAAAATCCAGCAGCCGGCAGATCTTCCCCTGGGGATCGCCGCCGAACAGATTTTTCATCGCCGCCGCATGGCTGCGCTCCATTCCCAGCAGGTAGTCAAACTGCCTGTAGTCCTCCGCGGTCACCGGCCGGGAACCCCGCGCGAAATACGGGATATTCTCCCGCCTGAGCTGCCGGACGGCGCCGTTATGTACCGGGCTGTTGGGGGCAAAGACATTGGTGCCGGCGCTCTCGCAGCCCACCGCTCCCTCCAGGCCCCGGCGGCGGGCCAGCTCCCGGAAGACGAATTCCGCCATAGGGCTGCGGCAGATATTGCCCGAGCAAACAAATAAAACATTTTTCATGCTTTCGTATTCCTTCACAAGTGTTCAAATCCCTTGATTTCAAGGGGTTTTCTGCGTGTTGGTTTTTGGAAAAGATTTATATCTGTTTATAAATCTACGC
>SFLS01000052.1 GCA_004554485.1 Oscillospiraceae bacterium
CCTCTCAAGAGGCACTGAAAATCTACCACTCACATCACTTGCCCCTCAGTCCGTAAACGGGCGCTGTTTATCTACGATCAACTTTCTTGATAATAGTAAAGTTGTTGATCTCTTCTCGCTTCGCTCGATGCTTGAAACTAAAGCTTTTTTACTCTCTCCAGCAGAGCTGGGGGCTCATTTCGCTAAAGCATACAATAAAAAGAGCAGCATCTTTGCGGATGCTGCTCTTAGTACCGCCGGGAGATTCGAACCTCTAGCCTTTGGGGGCGGAATTTTAAGGAAGAACCGCATCGGGCAAAATCCACGCATCAAAAACACATTTCAAAAATGCGGATGTCTTTTTGCTTTTTTGCGTAAAAACGTATAAATCAAACTGTTACATAGCTCAGTTGTTCTTGGATCAGTCGACTATAGTCCAGTTGGACGTAGTAGTCTGGTCGGAGAACTGTGACGGGCGGGGAAATACAATGAACCAGCGCCGGAAATTGTGTAGTGTGCACAACTTCCGGCGCTGTTTGTGGTGGTTATAAAAGAATGTTGGGACGTAAAAAGCAATACACGGAACCGGCTGGGAGAAAGGAGTGGTCAGAGGGTGGTCAAGCCGTCTCGTCTTGCCAGGAACTGCGGTTACAGCTCGTTGATGCTGCCGGCCACCGGCAGGCGGCAGACCCGCCGGGCGGGGGCGAAGGGCGCCGCCAGCGAGGTAAAGACCAGCAGCGCCACGATGCCGCCGATGGTGGAAAGGGACAGCTGCCAGACCACGCCCCAGTAGTGGGTGATCATCTGGTTATAGAGGAAGGCGTGGAGCGGCAGCCCCAGCCCGCAGCCTACGGCGAAGCCCAGCACCGTGTAGGTGGCGGCCTCGGCAAAGATCATGGTTTTGAGCTGGGCGGCGGCCATGCCCACCGCCCGCATGGCGCCGTACTGCCGGGTGCGGGCGGCCACGCTCAACGAGATGCTGTTCACCGTGTGGATCATGGTGATCAGCGTGATGATGGCCAGGAACCCATAGACAAAGAGGCAGAACATCCAGTAGGTGTTGCGGGTGTCCCGGTTGAGGTCCAGCCGGTCGTAGAAATCCCAGTTCCCCGCCAGGGCCTGGAGTTCCGTCACCGTTTCCCGGGTGGCATCGGCGGTCAGCTGGACATCCACCACCGCGTAGCCGCTCTGCCCGGTGAGTTCCGTAAAAAGCGCCTCGGAGCAGATGACGGTGGGATGGTCGTCGGCGGAGAAGGGACTGTCCTCCAACACCCCCAGCACCGGCAGGGCGGTATCGCCGATCTGGATGGTGTCCCCCACCTGCAGGGAGTTGTTCTTGTCGAACACCGTGAGCACCCCTTCCCCGGCCCGGACGGCGTCCAGGTCGCCCGCGGTGAGGGTGCCTTCGGCCCAGCGGAACTGCTGTTCCTCGTAGGAGATGAGGTCGATGGGCTCGGTCTTGCCCTGGTACTCTGCCTCCAGGCTGGCATACATCCGGCCGAAGGCACGTTTCACGTCGGGCTGCGCCGCCACTTTTTCGGCGAAATCCTTGGGAATTTCGCAGGCGTTGGCGGGGCTGCTGTAAAAGACATCAGGGGCCCAGGGCTGCAAGGGATTGAGGGCCAGCTGCACCCACTGCACCATCACCGAGAAGGCGAGAATCAGCAGGATGCTCAGCGCAAAGGAGCCGGTCATGAGCAGCAGGTTTTTGGGCGATTCCACCGCATGGTGGATGCCCAAGGCAACTTCCACACGGCAGCCTGTGCGGCGCATGGGCCGCGCGGCGCGGCTGCCCCGGGCGTCGTTGCCGCTGACCGCCGCCACCGGGCTGACACCTGCGGCCCGCCGGGCCGGTGCCCGGGAGGAGAGCAGCACGGTGAGCACCCCCACCACCACGCCGCTGACGATGCCCACCGGGCTGACGGCGAAGAGGGGGATCTGCACAAACTCCGCCCCGGCGCCGAACCGCAGCAGGGCGCAAAGGCCCCAGGTGGTCAGGATTCCCAGCCCCACCCCCAGGGGCACGGCGGTTTTGCACCAGTAGAGGGCCTCCCACCGGACCAGCCGCATGATCTGGGCCTTGCTGGCGCCGATACAGCGCAGCATGCCGTAAAACTGGGTGCGCTGGGCGGTCTGGCTGTTCAGGCTGCCCGTGATCATAAAGACCCCCGCCGCCAGCACCAGCACAAAGAGGATGGCGGCCACCAGATACATCCCCAGCACATAGGAATCACTGCTGAAACCGGTAAGCCCCAGCAGGGCGGTATTCTCCGAGAGAGTCTCGTCGGTAAGGCCGTACTGCTGCCGCCACCGGTCCAGCACCTTGCGGGCGTTGGCGTGCTCATCCAGCCGCACAAACCACACCGGGGCCAGGGCTTCCCCCTCGGCGTCGGCCAGACTTGCAAAAGCGTCCCAGCCCAGGACCGCCCCCACCACGCTGGCGTCGGTGCTGATGGTCACATCGGCGCCGAAGCCGGAAATGGTATAGACGAACTCCCCCGCCGGGGTGTGGAGGGTGACTTTGTCCCCCACTTCTACCGAGAGCATGGTTTTGGCCCGCCGGGAGAGAAGGATCTCGTTCTCGGCCTGCGGGAAGTGCCCCTCGGCCAGGTCGTCGTAAATTTCGGTCAGGATGGCTTCGTCGCCGCCCACCACCACGCAGGGCTTGCCGCCCATGGTGTAGTCCTCCGACAGGGCGTAGTTCAGCCCGTCGTA
>SFLS01000031.1 GCA_004554485.1 Oscillospiraceae bacterium
TTATATTGTTATCGGGAACAACGGGCGCTACCGGCTGAACCGGTGTCCCGCATGGATTTTGATGATACCAAAGATTTCAAGCTGCGTCAAGACCGAAAGCACCTCCGGCACCGAAAGCCCGCTTTGGGCCACCAGCTCATCGGCGGTCTGCGGCTCGCTGCTCATCGCCCCCAGAAGAATGCGTTGATTCTGGTTCAGATGCTCCAGCATCAGGTCGGCGCCGCGGGCGGAGGCAGCGCCGGGCGTCGGGCTTTTCCGCGCGGCGCCGCCGGACTGCCGCGGCCGGCCAAACCGCTCTCCGGTCTCCAGCGGCATCTGCTCCGGCAGCGCTGCGTCTGCCGGGCCGGCAGCGCGGTATTCCGCCAGGTCATATTCGGCAAGGATATCCCCGGCGTCCCGTGCCATCACGGCGCCTTCCCGGATCAGCCAGTTGGGCGCCTGACTCATGGCGCTGTCCACATTGCCGGGGACCGCAAAGACATCCCGGCCCTCCGTCAGGGCAAAGCCTGCCGTAATAAGGGAGCCGCTTTGCTGTTCCCCCTCCACCACCAGCGTGCCGTGCGACAGCCCGGCAATGATGCGGTTGCGGATGGGAAAGTGATAGGCGTTGGGTTCCGCTCCGGGCGGAAATTCACTGATGACCGCGCCGCCGTTCTCCAGTATTTTACGCTTTAACCCGCGGTTGGCCGCCGGGTAGGTCACATCGATCCCGCAGCCCTGCACCGCTATGGTCCGTCCGCCGGCCTGCACCGTCGCGTCGTGGCAGCAGGAATCGATCCCCTTGGCAAGACCGCTGACGGTGATGACCCCGCGGGCGGCAAGATCGGCGGAGATCTGCCGGGCCGTTCTGCTGCCGTATTCGGTGCAGCGGCGGGTCCCCACGACGGCGATGGTCAGGATCTCATCGATGTTTTCCCAATTTCCGGCCACATACAGCACGGCGGGCGGGCTGTAAATATGACGCAGACGGTCGGGATAAAGGTCGTCCTCCGGCGTAAGGATACGGACTTTATTCTTTTCACAAAAGGAGAGGATCGGGCTGACATCCGTTTTGGCGGCTTCGGTAATCCGGCGGCATTCTTCCTCCTTCATGCCATGCTGGCGCAGCAGCCGTTCTTCGGTGTGAAACAGCAGGGTGGGCGAGTGCCATTTTTCCAGCGCCTTGGCTGCGCGCACCGAACCAAAGCCGTATACCTGCTGGAAACGGATCCAATCTGCGACCGCCACGGCGCTCCCCTCCTTTTTTCCATTATTCCGGCAGGTTGCCCCGGCCGGAAAGCTCCCACATACACAGCGCTGCCGCCACCGCCGCGTTCAGCGATTCGGCCGCCCCCTGCATCGGGATATAAACTTCCTCCCCGCAGGCCGCAATGACCGCCGGGCTGACCCCATTGCCCTCGTTGCCGATCACAATGCCGCAAAATGCGCTTTGCGGCAGCCGCTGCAGCGGCAGGGCCGTGGGGCTGAGGGTCGCGGCAAGACAGCGCATTCCGGCCCGATTCCACCCTGTAATGCTTTCCGCCAACGAGGAAACACGCACCGTCCTTTGGCGGAACACGCTGCCCATCGTGCTGCGGATGACCTTGGGCGAATACAGGTCCGGACAATGATCGGACAGGATCACCGCATCGATGCCTAGCGCTTCCGCCGTGCGCAGAACGGTCCCTAGGTTGCCAGGGTCCTGCAAATCATCCAGCAGGATGTACTTTCCCTCCTGCGGCGCAAAGGGCCGCGGCTGCGGGATCTCCCCGACCGCAAAGATCCCCTGGGGATGCTCGGTATCGGAAATGAAGCGGGCCAGCTCGTTGGGGATGGCAAAGCACTGCCGGGCATATCCCTGCAGCAGGGCGGACTCCGGGTAGCGCAGCCCGTCCTCGCTGAGCAGCAGCGTTTGCAGACACACCCCGCTTTGGGCGGCGTCCAGGCAAAGCCGGGCGCCCTCCATGGTAAAGCAGCCGGCGTTTTCCCGCAGGCGGCGGCTGCCGGTCAGCTTCCGGTATTGCTTGATCAGCGGATTGTCCCGCGAAGTGATACGATCCACACCGCCGCCCCCTTCCCTATTATAAGTAGATTTTTGTGAGTCTATTTCCAGTTATACTATACATCCACCGGAAAAGCAAGACGGATTTTCACCGTGACTTTCCCTTCGACAAAAAGAACCACCCGACCTTGCTGCGCAAAATCGGGCGGAAATTTACAGATCTTACAGCGCCGCTTTGGCCTTTTCCACCAGGGCGGTAAAGGCGGGAGCATCATGGATGGCCAGCTCGGAAAGCATCTTACGGTTCAGGTTGATGCCGGCCTTCTTCAGACCGTTCATAAACTGAGAATAGTTGGTGCCGTTGAGCTTGCAGGCTGCGGAAATACGGGTGATCCACAGGCGGCGGAAATCACGCTTTTTCTGCTTGCGGCCGATATAGGCATAGTTGCCGGACTTCATGACGGCCTGTTTGGCCATCTTAAAGCGCTTGCTCTTCGCGCCGAAATAGCCTTTCGCCATCTTCAGGGTCTTTTTTCTTCTTTTGCGGGTCATCATCGCTCTTTTTACACGAGCCATATCAATTTACCTCCGTATCATATCAGATGAATGTTGTCATTGCGGGGCGCATTACTGATTGGGCATCAGCAGCTTGAGAGCGCCAACGTTGGTCTTATCGGCATAGGCAGCCTTGCGCAGATTTCTTTTGCGCTTGGTGGACTTCTTGTTCAGAATATGAGACTTGTAGGCTTTGGCTCTTTTGACCTTACCGTTTTTGGTCAGCTTAAAGCGCTTTTTTGCACCGGTGTGGGTTTTCAGCTTAGGCATTTTATTTTCCTCCTAAATGTAATTACTGCTTATTGACGGGGGCAGGCTTTGCACTCATAAACATGATCATACTGCGTCCCTCCAGCTTGGCGGGCTTTTCCACATTGCCGACATCCGCACAGGCTTCGGCAAAGCGCTGCATAATACCGGTACCCATCTGGGCATGGGCCATCTCCCGTCCGCGGAAGCGGATAGAGACTTTGACACGATTGCCGGCCGCCAGAAACTTTTTGGTCTGGTTGACCTTGGTGTCAAAATCGTGGGTATCGATATTAAGGGAAAGGCGGGTTTCCTTGACCTCGATGGTCTTTTGGTTTTTCCGGGATTCCTTTTCGCGCTTGGCCTGCTCAAAGCGGTATTTGCCGTAATCCATAATGCGGCATACCGGAGGCTGCGCCTGCGGCGCGATCTTGACGAGGTCCAGGTTCTTTTCCAGCGCCAGACTGTACGCCTCCCGGGAACTCATGATCCCCAGCTGCTCCCCGTCGGCGCCGATCACGCGGACTTCCTTGTCGCGGATCTCCTCATTGATCTGCAGTTCTTTGTTTGCGATTGCAAAGCACCTCCTGACTTTACGGATATTGGATATTCAAGACGTAAATAAAAGCGTGGATCACTACAAAATCATCCACGCCAATAAACAGAATTCTCCCCGCTTTTGCAGGGCTTTTGCTTTATTGACCGTGCCTGCAACCAATGTGCGGCAGGTGAGAACGATTTTGTTCTGCTTTCTTTACCAGTATATCATATCAGATCCCCCCTGAGATGTCAAGGGGGGATCTGATGACTTTTTAGGGACTGTTTTTTTACAGCTTGACCGGCACGGCCTGCCCCAGACAGAACGAGTACAGCAGCACTTCCGAAACCGGCAGCCCTAACTGGCGTTCCACCATGGCGGCATACAGCCGCAGCTGCAGCGTATACCGTTCCAGCAGCTCCTGCGGGGCGGAGATCCGGTCAGTCTTGTAGTCCACGATGACCGCCCGTTCCCCCTCTATCAGAACGGCATCCACCGCGCCCATCAGCAGGGTCCTGCCGGGAATGACGAGGCTGCCGTCGATCCTTTGCAGCTCCTCGGGGGTAAATTCCTGCAAAAAGCGCATTTCACGGTAAACGCAATCGGCCGCCAGCAGCCGTTCCCCCAGCGGGGAATTCAACAGCGTACCGATGGCTTCGAGATCCACCAGGCTTCCCTCCTCGCGGTACAGGTACCCCTCGCCGACAAGGCGCTCGACCTCCGCCGCGGCATCCGCACGCAGCGCCGGAAGGTCGGCAAACTGCATCGTCCGATGTGCCGCGTTTCCCCGCTCGGTCGCCGTGGATTTCTGCCGGGAAAGGCACTTGGGCCGACGCTGCAGCAGATACGGCTCCCGGCTGCGGTGCTCCGCCAGCTCCGAGACCGAAATGCGGCGCGGGGTAACGGTATCGGCATCGTAGGGATAGCAGAATCCCAGCTTATTCCGCAGGCGGGCCAGCGCCTCCTCATCACAGGCGGGCGCGGCAGGCTGCGGCCCGCCCGGCTGTTCGGACGCCGGCTGCGGCGGCGCAGGCTGCTCGCAGCGCAGCTCCAGTTCCAGCCCTTGCTGCGTTACCACGCCGCAAAGCCAATCCCAGTAGCTTCCCGCGTTTTCCGTAAAAAAGGGTTCGGCCTCCCGCGGCCTGTCGGCCAATTCCTGCAGGCGGTGCTGCACATGCGGGCCGGTGGCTGCCAGATACAGCTTTTCCCGGGCGCGGGTCAGCGCCACATACAGAATCCGCATCTCCTCCATGACCATCGTCTTCTGATTCTGCAGCTGCATGGCAGCCAGCGGCAGCGTCTTGTGCTGGAGCATGGTGTTATTATCCCGCAGCTTACAGGCAAAGCCCAGTTCCCGGTCCATGGCGATATCGCTGTTTTCCCCCTGACCGGCACGGCGGAAGCGATCATTGCAGCCCACCAGGAACACGATAGGGAATTCCAGGCCCTTGGCACGGTGTACCGTCGTTACGGTGACGGCATCGCTGCCGGATACTGCGGCGCTTTCCAGCTCGCACTGCCGGCCGGACAGCCTCCGCAGATAATCGGCAAAGTCGCTGTCGGCGCGGCCGCCACGTTCGTAATCCGCCGCATGGGCCTGCAGCAGCCGCAAATTGGCCACCGCCCTTTCTCCCTCCGGCAGGACCCGGCATTTTTCCCAAAAATCCGTTTTTTCGCACAGTTCCCCGATCAGCTCCGAAACGGGAAGCTCCTGCATCCTGCTGCGCAGAAAATTGTAATCCTCCAAAAAAGCCGCATACCCGGCAGCACCCCCCTGAACTTCCGTCAGCAGGTTCTGGTAAAGCCGTTCCCGGCGGCCGGCCAGCCGCAGCCGGGCCAAATCGTCGCCGGTAAAGCCGTACATCGGCGAGCAAAGCACCTCGGCCAGTTCCAGATCCAGCATAGGATTGGAGAGCACCGCCAGATAGGAAACGACCGTTTTGACCTCTCTGGTTTCCAAAAGGCTTTCCTTTTGGGCACTCCGGACCGGGATCCCCTGTTCCCGCAGCGCATCTACATAGTACTCCGCCCGGTTTTTGGCCGAGCGCATCAGGATACAGATATCCCCCGGGCGCACCGGGCGATGAGCACCCTCCTGCTCCACGGTACCGCCCTCCCGCAGCAGCGCGGCGATCTCCCGGGCGACCTGCGCCGCTTCGCTCCTGCGGCATTCGGCGGCCGACGTCCCCGCAGGCGGCGCCAGCGCCAGAACAGTAACGGGGCGCGGCACAGAGTAATCGAACGGCAGGGCGGAAACCAGCTCGTCCTCCGGCAGGTAGTCCATTCCGGCAGTCCGGCGGGTCATGATAGAGGCAAACAGCCTGTTGACAAAGCCGGTGATCTCCCGCCGGGTACGGAAATTGGCCGAAAGGGCGATGCGGGCAGGGAAATGCTCCCCGTCGTACAACAGGTAGGTATCTTTTTTGCTTAAAAAGTTTTCCGGGCAGGCTTCCCGGAAGCCGTAGATGCTCTGCTTGACATCCCCCACCATGAACCGGCGGGTCGAACCCTCCGACAAGGCGGAAAAGATCATCTCCTGCAGGGCGTTGGTATCCTGGTATTCATCCAGCAGGATCTCGGCGTAATGGCTGCCGATCCGCCGGGCCAGCGTCGTGGGGCGGCCGGTCTCCGGCTCTGTCAGCAGGGCCAGCGCATAATGCTCCAGATCGCTGAAATCCAGCCGGCCCCGCTCCAGTTTGGCCGCCGCATAGCGGCTGTCAAATTCCAGCACCAGTTCCCGCAGCGCATCCAACAGCGGCGCCAGCTGTTCCTGGTCGCGGCGGTAATCCGCCTCTTTCATCAAAAAGACCCTGGTTTTCAGCTGGGCCAGCTGCGCGGCTGCCTTGCGGCGGATGACCAGAATACGGTTTTTTTCCGTGGCGCAGGCGGGGTCGCTGATCCGCGGAAACGACGGAAAATCCGCCTGCCAGATCTGCTCGGCGCAGCGATCCCACGGCGCCGATTCCAGCTCCTCCCGGAGCCGTTCCAGCATGGCGCAGTCCTGCTGCAGCAACGGCAGCAGGCGGTCGCGCAGCGTATCGCATCCCTCTGCCGCCGGCAGGCAGCCCTTCAGCGCCGCCAGGGCGCAATCCAGTGTATCCGCCGCGTAGCGGCGCAGAATGCTGCCCCACGCCGTTTTATCCAGGGCGGTTTGACTGTCTGCCGCAATGTGCCGTGCCGCCCATCCGCGGTAACAGGGATGGTTACGCAAAAAGCGGTACAGCAACAGCAGCGAGGAGGCGACTTTTTTATCGTTGCGGCTGCCGGAAAGCAGCTCGATCAGCCGCATGAAAGAGGGGTCTGCGGCCTCATATTTTTCATCCAGCAGCTGCTCCAGCACCGAAGCCTGCAGCAGCGCCATTTCACCCTCCTGCCCCAGGGTAAGATCCCCGGGCAACCCCAGCAGGTAGAAGTTTTCCCGGATCAGCCGGTGGCAGAAGGCGTGGATGGTACAGATCTCCGCGCTGCCCAGCAACAGCGACTGGCGGCGCAGCGCCGCATTTTCCGGCTCCTCCTCCATCCTTTCCGAAAGGCGTCCGGCAATGCGCTGGCGCATTTCCTCCGCCGCCGCATTGGAAAAGGTGACAATGAGCAGCCGGTCAAGATCCACCGGCGCCGTCCGGTCGGAGATGAGGGTCAGCACCCGTTCGGTCAAAACGGCGGTTTTTCCGCTGCCGGCGGCCGCCGAAACCAGCAGGTCGCCGCCGCGGGCCGTGATTGCCTGCCGCTGCGGGCCGGTCCACTTGCGCTCGCTCATTCTTCTCCCTCCTTTTCTCCGATCTCTTTATGCGGGGCCTCCGGGGCGGTATTGTTGCACAGGCCCGTATAGGGGCAGTACCGGCAGGGATCGTTATGGCCATCCCGCACCGGACAGGGTGCCACCTTTCCCTGCTGCAGGTCGCTGCCCATCGCGGTGATATTGCGGTAGACCACCTCCCGGATCTTCTGGAAGGCCTCCCGGCTGTACACCTGCGAGTTTTTATAAAAGCCGCCTTTTTGGGTGACACGGGCCGGAATATACACCCCCGCCAGGTCGTTCTCCATCGCGCGCAGCACCGTTTCGTCCTCCAGCAGCATCCCCTTCATCCGCAGGCTTTCGGAAACCTCCGCCGCGACGGATTGTGCCGAGGCGTCCACGGTGGTATCCACCGCTTCCAGACGGCTGGGAAGGTACAGCACCCCTGCCGGCTGCGGCGTGCCGAAGGTCCGGTTTTCATCGCCGCAGGCCGCAAACAGGTAGATGAGCATCTGCATATTCAGGCCGTACGCGACCTCCTCCAGGCGAAAATCCTTGGTGCCGGATTTATAGTCGATGACCCGGAGATAATCCTGCTCCGGCGTGCGGAAAAGATCCACACGGTCGATGGACCCGCGCAGAAGGATAGGCGTCCCCTCCGCCGTATGCAGTGACGGCGAGGCTACCGTGCCCCCCTCCCCCACACCGACTTCGGTGGCGGCGGTGACAAATTCGCTTTGCGCCAGTTCCTGTGCCATATGACGCAGGATCACCCGCAGCATCAGACTGAGGCGCTCGAACTGGTAGTGGAACCGGGCTGTGACGGCTTGCGGATCCGGGATCATCCGCGCGATATATTCCCGCAAATGCTCCCGGATCTGCCGGTCCATCTCCGCATCGGACAGCGCCGCAAGCGCTTTGCCGCCGTGACGGTCCACCATCTGCTGAAAGACATAATGGATCGCGGAGCCGGATTCAAAGGGGGAGTACTCCACCTTTTGCCGGGGACGGATCCGCAGCATCTTATCGCAGAAAAACAGGTATGGGCACTGATAAAAGCTGTCGATGGCCGTCGGCGCAAGGTGAATCTCCTCTCCCAAAAGCTGCCGGGCATGGACGGCGCTGATATTCCCGGCCGGGGCGTCGGCTGCCGTCCGGTTCAAGCCCGAAAGGCAGTCCTTCTCCCCCAGTCGCTCCAAAAGGGCCGCCAGCAGGGCCGCCTCCACCGGATTTTTTGCCAGCTCGGCCGCATAGCGGTACTTTGCCGTGCGGGGGTTGACGACCCAGAATTCCGCCGGCAGTTCCGCGGCCTTCTGCGGCCGGATGCCTAACGGCTTGAGTAGCCGCACCAGGCAGGCGGCGGGAGAAAGCTGGGTATCCCCCTGCAGATTCTGCCGGGCATATGTAATAGAAAGGCGTTCGGCAGGGGCGGTCAACGCCGAATACAACACAAATTGCTCCCGCAGGGCGCTTTGTACCCCGATGACCGGCAGCTCTGCGCCGCAGGCGTTCAGCTGCTCCCGTTCCCGGTTGGAAAAGAGGCCGTTATTTTGTCCCGCGGCGGGAAAAACGCCCTCGTTGACCCCCAGCACGAAAACCGCCCGGGGCGATTGCAGACGGACGCGGTCGCTTTCCGCCAGGATCACCTGATCCACGGTATTGGGGACGCTGCCGAGATCGACACGGGAAAGCGCCAGCCGGAACAGGTCGGTCACTTCCCGGGCGGTCAGCGTTTTTCCGCCATAGAAATCGCAAAACAGATCCAGCACATCCACAATGCTGTTCCACTGGCGGTCGACGGTCTCCTGCTCCTGCCGTTCTTTTCTCTCGGTCAGGTGCTGCAGCGCGCCGGTATGGGTGATATACCGGTATACCGCCGCGGCAAAACCCTCGCCGGTGCAGCGGGCAATGCCCTGCCGCAGTTCCTGCAGCGGCTCTGTGATGGTGCGGCGGGCCGATTCGACCGCTGCCAGTTCGGCGGCGTAGTCCTCCGGTGCCGCTTCCGACATCCCTTCGGGATTATTGGTAAAGGGCCGCAGCCAGTCGTTGCCCGCAATCTCCCAGATATAGCTGTAATTCTCCAGCCGGCCGGCATCCTGCGGGGAAAGGCCGGAGGCCGACGAGCGGGCAAGCCGCAGCAGCTCGGCGGTACGGATGGCGCCGCAGGCAGCCTCCAGCGCCGAAAGCAGAAAGGCGGGCAGCGCGGAAAACAGGATACTTTGCTTTTTGCTGTAATAATACGGGATCCCGTATTCCGCCAGCACCATGCGGGCATTTTCGTACCGGTCCATGCTGCGGCAGAGGATTACACAGTCCTGATAGCGCAGACCCTCCTCCCGCACCAGCCGGCAGATCTCCGCCGCGGCAAACCGCATTTCCTCGTAAACCGTATCGGCCTCGATCAGGCGCAGCATTCCGTCCCCGGCCGGAGAAGCCGCCCCGGGGGAAGTAAAAGCCCTCTGCAGCCCGGCCAGCGACGCGCTGCGGTGTCGGCGGTCCGTCCGCAGGTACACCGGCGCGCCCACGCCGATCCCCCGCTCCTGCGCCTGCATACGCAGATGCAAAAGGAACTTCTTTTGGTACAGAAAGATATCCTCTTGGGTATCCAGCCCGTTGCAGGTCATGGAAAGGGTCAGCTCCGGCGCCGTTTGCAGCATCAGCAAAAGCATCTCCCTTTCACTGACGCTGAAGTAATCAAAGCCATCCACCCAGATATACTTATCCGCAAACCAGTTTTTCTGCCCGGCGCGCCCGGCCGCCATGGCCAGCGCATCCAGCGGATCGTGGAACCGCTGCTGCACCAGCGCCTGGAACGCCCCGTAGATGAGCTGCATATCCCGCAGCTTTTCGGAAAGCTGCCCGCCGGCGGTCTCCTCCGCCAGCTCCAGCAGACGCTCCGGCGTGATGCCGGCGCGCTTAAAGTCCCCCACCGTTTCCAGCATGGAGGGAATAAAGCTTTGATATGCCGCCTGACGGCGGTAAAGCCGCAGTTCATTCTGAACCCCGTTGACAGCCTCCCGCATCAGCAGCGCGCGGGAGACCTCATCCAGCGGCCGGTGCGTCAGACCGCCGCATTCCCGGAAGATATTTTCCGCCAGGCGCGGAAAACTGAGGATGGAGATATGCCGCAGCTCCTCATCGGAAAGCCGGGAGCCGGCGCGGCGCTCCATCTCAAAGGAGGCGTGCTCCGGGACGATAAGCAGAACGGTTTGCCGCCCCGCTACCGCTTGCCGTATCCGACGCAGGACCTCCTCCGTTTTGCCGGTGCCGGCCTCGCCCAGTATCATATGCAGCATCAGGCTTCCTCCTCTCCTTCCGGTTAACCCGGCGCTGGTTTGATTCTATTGTAGCATAATCGATATGGTAAAAACAGCTTTTTTCAGCCAAGGCAGAAGAAAAGTCCCCTTCCGCAGGACGAAAGGGGACCGGAGGGGGCCGGTTATTCTGCGTTATGCCATGGAGAAATTATGGCCCTTGTAGCGCAGTCGGATCTTATCCGCGATCATTGCGATAAACTCGCTGTTAGTGGGCTTGCCGCGCAGATTGTGAATGGTATAGCCGAAATAGGAATTGAGGATATCCACGTCGCCGCGGTCCCACGCCACTTCGATGGCGTGACGGATGGCGCGCTCTACGCGGGAGGCCGTGGTATCGTTCTTTTTGGCGATGGCCGGATACAGCACCTTGGTCACGCCGTTGATGACATCCGGCTCGCAGACGGTCATGATGATGCCATCCCGGATATATTGGTAGCCCTTGATATGCGCGGGAATCCCGATCTCCAGAATGATCTCGGTCACCACCGTTTCCAGATCGACGGGTTGATCCTCCTCCCGGTTTTTCTGGTTCAGGTCATCCGCAACGGGATGCTGCCCGCACAGCGCCATGATGCGCTCCGCGATGATATCCGGGTCGAAGGGTTTGACAAAATGATAGGCGGAGCCTTCCTTGATAAGCTGGCTGGAGATGCCGGGTCCATCCACATTGGACATGGTAACCATGATGGGACGCACCTGGCAGTCTCCCCGATTGACAGCGATGAGTACCCCCAGGGCGTCCAGATTGCTCATAAAGGCTTCCATCAGAACAACCTTGGGCTTGTACTCCCGGATCAGATCCAACAAAAGCTGTCCGTCTTTTCTGCACAGAATAGTCTCAAAGCCCTTTGCATCCAAAGCAGCTTTACATCCGTTGCAAAAATCGCCGCCGTCATCGGCAATCAGCAAATATTTTCGGTTATTCATGTTTACTCCTCCTAAAATTATGGGATATCCGGCCGTTGCTATGATATTACCATAAATTGTAAAAGGTTTCAACAGATAATTCAAATATTTCTGAAAAAATTTTTTGCCAGCTTTTTCTATAATTAGCTCTTATGCGGCATTCTGTGACTTACAAGTGATCGTTTTTTCGGCATTTCGTACTGTTTCGGCAAAAATCGCGTAACCGCGGTTTGGTTCGTTGACAAAGACGTGTGTAAATTGAGGATGCCTACAAACCACTAAATTTTCGGGAGCCGTGGATATAGGTCAATTACGATCTGTCCGTCGGCTCCCTTATAATACTCAATCTTCTCAAGCATCTCTTTCAGTAGCTCGTTTCTTTCCTCATTCGTCATATCATCATAGCTGGCCAGCAGCTCTTCTGTCTGAGGAATGAGATTTGCCTGTGTTGTCTGACTAGCTTCCAGTTTTACGATCAAAGTCTGGACTTCTGCTCGACGCTCATCAAGTTCTTCCATCGCTTTTGTCAACTTGGCTCTTCTGCTCTGAAACACATCCAGAGTATATACGCCTTGCTCAACGAGATCAAAAGCATTGTCTAGCTGGGCAGATAATTTCTTTAATTCCTGATCTAGCTTGGACAGTTGCTTCTTGGCATCCTTGATATCGTCTGCATAGCCTACAGTATCAATCTTAACCTTGTAGCCTTTCAGCCAAGTGCGGAGC
>SFLS01000053.1 GCA_004554485.1 Oscillospiraceae bacterium
GGGCGCGTACATCGTGGTCGGCATCGCCGCCTTTGTGGTAGGCGTGACGCTGACCGTGATCTGCATCCGGCTCAAAAAGAAAAAAACAAACCGCACGGAGGATGAGGGAGAAAGTGAGGAGCAAACATGAAAAAACGGATTTTAAGCATCCTGCTGTGCTGCGTGATGCTGGTGGGGCTGCTACCCACGGTGGCGCTGGCGGAGGGCGGCGTGTCCTATCTGGACGAAACCGGCACGTCGCAGACCTGCGACAGCGCCACGGAGGTAACCAGCAGCGACACCGAATGGACAACCGGCTGGTATGTGGTGCAAGGCACAGTTGAGATCGGTAGCCGCGTCACCGTCAGCGGTGATGTACACCTGATCCTGACAGATGGCTGCACCCTCACAGTCAACGGCGGCATTCAGGTTCAGGACAATGACAACAACCCAGACACTCCCAGCACCAACGCCCTGACCATCTACGGGCAGGCGAACGGCACCGGCAAGCTGACCACACGGTACGTGGCAATCAACGACGCGGCCATCGGAGGCAACGGTGTGCTCAACGAGGCCGGCGGCAGCGGCGGCAGCGGCGGCGCCATTACCATCAACGGCGGCATCGTCGAGGCCAACAGCTACTACGGCGCGGGCATCGGCGGCGGCGGCATCATCAGAATGACCGATGGCAACGTCCAACGGGGGGACACCGGCGGCAGTGGCGGCAAGATCACCATCAACAGCGGCACTGTCACCGCCACCGGCAACAACGGCGGCGCAGGCATCGGCGGCGGCTACGGCGCTAACGGCGGCAGCGGCGGCACCATCACCATCAACGGCGGCACGGTCACCGCCACATCCACGGACAGCGGCGCGGCCATCGGCGGCGGCGAGGGCATATTCACTGGCGGCAGCGGCGAGACCATTACCATCAACGGCGGCTACGTCGAGGCCAGCAACCAAATCGGCGCAGGCATCGGCGGCGGCGAGGGCGGCGTCGACGGCGGCAGCGGCGGCGAGATCACCATCAACGGCGGTTCTGTCATCGCAACCGGCGGCAGCGGCGCGGGCATCGGCGGCGGTCAGGGCGACGGCTACAGCGGCGGCGGCATCGGCGGCAACATCACCATCAACGGTGGCACGGTCACCGCCACATCCACGGGCAGCGGCGCGGGCATCGGCGGCGGATACAGCGGCGGCGGCGGCACGGGCGGCGACGGCGGCAAGATCACCATCACCGGCGGCAACACCACTGCCAGGGGCTACTACTGCACAGCCATCGGCGGCGGCTTCGGAGACGACGGCGGCAGCGGCGGCGAAGTCACCATTACCGGCGGCACCGTCACCGCCACCGGCAACGCCAGCGGCCAAACCTTCAGTTCTAGTGCTGCGGGCATCGGCGGCGGCAGATACAACTTCTCCAGCGGCAGCGCCGGCACCTTCCAGACCAACAACGGCAACGCGGTGATCTTCGCAAGCTCCATTGGCGACCAGAGCCATAAGGACGATTGGAGCGGCATCATCTTTGAGGGCGACGAGGGCAAGGTCTATGGGAATCCGACGCTGGCGGACGACCTGACCATTCCCGAGAATAAAGCGTTGGATATTCCCTCGGGCAAGACCCTGACCGTTAACAGCACAATTACAGTGCAAGGTACGCTGACCAACAACGGTACTATTATCGGCTCCGGCTCCATTACGCCGGAAGAGAAGAAACTGACCTATAAGGCAGCCCCCAGCACCCCGGTGATTGTTTCCGTAAGTGCAGACAGCATTACGCTCCAACCCATCGTCGGTGAAACGGCTGTGGAATACAGCAAGGACAATACAAAATGGCAGAGCGAAACAACCTTCAGCGGCCTGACTGCGGCCACAAGCTACACCTTCTACGCGTTTTTACAAGGACCCCTCGCCCCAGAGCGACGGCAGTGACCCCGCATACACCGCCTACACCGCACCCGACACCAATGGGGGCTATTTCATTGACTATGCCGCGGAGACGATCACGGTGAGTGACGGCTATGAAGTGAACACGGACAGCGGCTTTGGCACCGGCACCGTAGTCACAAGCGGCAGCACTGTCACCCCCGGCCAGACGTTCCATGTCCGCAAGGCGGCCAGCGGCGACATTCCCGCCAGTGAGGGAACGGAGTTCACCATCCCCGCCCGGCCTGACGCACCCGCCGCGCCCACGGTCAAGAGCAAGACCTCGGGCAGCGTGACGCTGGAGGTAATTCTCGGGGCGCAGTACAGCATGGACGGCGGTGCAACCTGGCAGGACAGCCCGGAGTTCACAGGCTTGTCTGCCAGCACGGCATACCGCTTTGTGGCACGCTACGGCGCAACAGAAAGCAGATTCGCTTCTCTCGCCAGCGCTGAACTGAACGTGACCACCAATGCCGCCCTCTCCGGCGGCGGTTACACCTACTACACCATCAAGGCGACCGCTGGTGTGAATGGCGCGATCTCTCCCTCCGGCAGCGTCAGCGTCCGCGAGGGAAGAAACCAGACCTTCACCATCACCCCGAATACGGGCTATGCCATCTCCAACGTGAAGATCGACGGCAAGAGCGTCGGCGCGGTGAAGTCCTACACCTTTGAGAATGTCAAGGGCAACCACACCATTGAGGCCATCTTTATGAAGGCCAACGGCAACCCCCAGACCGGCGTGTTTGTGGATGTACCGGAGGGCAGTTACTATGAGGAGGCTGTTGCGTGGGCCGTGGAGAACGGCATTACGCAGGGAACCGATGATACCCATTTCTCCCCGGATGGCATCTGCACCCGTGCGCAGGCCGTGACCTTCCTGTGGCGCACCGCTGGAAGCCCCGCCTCTAAAACCAGCGCCATGCCCTTCACCGACGTTCCAGTGGGCAGCTACTACTACGATGCTGTGCTGTGGGCGGTAGAAAACGGCATCACCAAGGGCACCAGCGAGACCAGGTTCAGCCCGGATGACACCTGCACCCGCGCCCAGATCGTCGCGTTCCTGTGGCGCTCTGAAAAATCCCCGGCAGCGGGCAGTCGCAATCCGTTCGCGGATGTGAAGTCCACGGCCTACTACGCCGATGCGGTGCTGTGGGCGGTCAAGGAGGACATCACCAAAGGATCCACCAACACCACATTCAGCCCCGACGCGGATTGCACCAGAGCGCAGATCGTGACCTTCCTCTGGCGCTGCAAGAAGTGACCGGCTGACATACGGCCAAGCAGCAAAGCCGCTGACATGACCCCATAAGCGAACATCGGACAGCGCAGCGGACGGGGCGACCCCGATGCTGCGCTGTTCTCTTTTCGCTACAAGAAACAAATCAATGACATTTTGAGCTGCGCCGCTATCCCAGCGCGGCAAGGAGACAGCATTATGAAAAGAATCACAAGAATCATTCGTCCGATCATCTGTATGGCCGTCCTTCTCTTTGCCATGACCACGGCAGTCATGGGCTGCTATCAGAAAGAGACGGAGCCTATCGACATTCCCGGCAGAACACCTTCCGGCACATCTGCGCCTCAGCCATCAGCGACTCCCGCAGGCGAAGTTATCCCTTCGGTGGACAGGCAGGCAGAGTTGGCGGAAGCCAGAGCGAAGAATCCCGACACCGTAGCGTGGCTGTATATCCCCGGTGCGGAGGTGGACGACCCTGTGATGCAGGCGGAGGACAACGGCTATTACCTAAAGCTGGACGAAAACGGCGAGTACGCCATGTGGGGCTGCTATTATGCCCATTGTGAAAACGAAATCGGCGGCAGGGATAAGCTGGACAAAAACACCACTGTTTTCGGTCACTCCGCCAGCAACTGCGACCCGGACGGTGTGCGGTTCACCAAGCTCTACCGTTATATGGACGCAGACTTTGTAAAGGAGCATCCGTATATCTATCTCTCTGTGGATGGCGAGGATATGATTTTCCAGATCACCGCGCTATTCGTCACGGATATTGGCTTTGACTATATTGCGCCTGATCCCACGGGAGATGATCTGACCAGCTTCTTTGAGACGATTGCGCGGAAAAACTGGCTGGATTTTGACGGTGTGACCTTCTCCGAGGAAGATTCCGTCCTGACCCTTTCCACCTGCTGCCGGAAGTACGACAAGACCAACAGCAGCAATCAGCGGCTTGTGGTCATGGCGAAGCTGCTGCCAGAGGGCGCAGCGGCGCAGGACTTCACTGTGTCTCTTGTGGAGAATCCCGAAATGCCCTAAAAGAAATCAGAATACGACGATAATAGGACACCCATCCTTGCGGTACTGAAAAGCAGCGTATGGTATAGGGAAAACGGCGGCTGCTCTGTACGGGGCAGCCGTCGTTTTTGCTGTCCCAACATTTTT
>SFLS01000008.1 GCA_004554485.1 Oscillospiraceae bacterium
GGTGCGGATGCCGGCCTCCTTGAGACGCTTGGTGCGCTCAAATCCGATGGCACCGCCGCAAAGGGTGGCCACCAGAACGCGGATGAGAAAGGCGAGCTGATAGCTGAAGGGCAGCGCTTCGTTCATCTTGGTAAACATTTCCGCCATATGGGGACCTCCTTTGCGGGACAGTATCTTATATGAAGCATTATATAATGAAATACAGGAAAAATGCAAGCAAGGGGAGGAGCAGAGAAAGAGGGGCGGCGGCCGCAAAACGGGCGAGGGGCGACCGCAGGGGAGCCCCAAGGGGGAGCGGAGCGGGCGCCGCCCTGGCGGCAGCGGCCCTTATTGCAGGGCATCCAGCTGCTGCAGCCACAAGGTGGCGCAGGCATCGCTGGGCATCCGCCAGTCCCCGCGGGGGGAAAGGGTCACCGAACCGACCTTGGGACCGTCTGGCAGACAGCTGCGCTTGAACTGCTGCTGGAAAAACCGGCGGAAGAAGGTACGCAGCCACCGCAGGATCTCGGCGCGGTCATACCGGCCGGCAAAGGCAAGCTCCGCCAGATACAGGATCTTTTGAGGCGGGCAGCCGTAGCGGATGAAGTGGTAGAGGAAGAAATCGTGCAGCTCGTAGGGGCCGACGAGGTCTTCGGTCTTTTGCCCGATGCTGCCGTCCGCCGACGGCAGCAGCTCGGGGCTGACGGGGGTATCCAGAATATCGGACAGCACGGCGGCCAGCGCCTCATCCCCGCAGGTATCGGCGGCATGGCGCACCAGGTACCGCACCAACGTTTTGGGGATGGAGCCGTTGACCCCGTACATCGACATATGGTCGCCGTTGTAGGTGGCCCAGCCCAGCGCCAGCTCCGAAAGGTCGCCGGTGCCGACGACGATGCCGTTTTGCTGGTTGGCGATATCCATCAGCACCTGGGTGCGCTCCCGCGCCTGGGCGTTTTCGTAGGTGGTGTCGGTGACCGCCTCGTTGTGGCCGATATCCCGGAAGTGCTGCCGGACCGATTCCGCGATGGGAACGGTGCGCAGCGTTACGCCCAGCCGTTCGCAGAGGATCTCGGCGTTGCCGCGGGTGCGGTCGGTGGTGCCGAAGCCCGGCATGGTAACGGCGACGGTATCGGTGCGGGGACGGCCCAGAAGATCCATGGCCCGGACCGTGACCAGCAGCGCCAGGGTGGAATCCAGGCCGCCGGAAATGCCCAGAACGGCGGTGCGGCAGCCGATATGGGCCAGCCGCCGGCGCAGGCCCTCCGCCTGCATGGCGAGAATGGCCTCGCAGCGTTCGCTGCGTTCGGTGGAATCGGCAGGGACAAAGGGGTGCGGATCGATAAAGCGGGTGAGGGGGGTCTGCGTGACCGGCAGGGAGAAGGGGATCACGGTATAGCCGGCCGTATCGGCGGCGGGCCAGGTGTTGGTGCGGCGGCGCTCGGCCGCCAGACGGCAGACATCCAGCTCGGTAACGGCCATATCATTGGTGAACAGTCCGGTCTGCGCCAGCAGTTTGCCGTTTTCGGCGATCAGATTGTGGCCGGCAAAGACCATATCGGTAGTGGATTCGCCGCAGCCGGCATCGGCGTAGAGGTAGCCGGCCATCAGCCGGGCACTTTGTCCGACGACGAGGGAGCGGCGGTATTCCGCCTTGCCGATGGTCTCATCGCTGGCCGAGCAGTTGACCAGCACCGTGGCGCCGGCGACGGCGTGACGGGTGCTGGGCGGGGCGGCGACCCAAAGATCCTCGCAGATCTCGACAGCCAGCCGGTAATCCGGCACCTCCCGGCAGCAGAACAGCAGGTCGGCGCCGAAGGGCACCTGCTGCCCCAGCAGCGGAATCACGCCGACAGCGGCAGGCGCGGGGGTGAACCAGCGGCCCTCGTAGAATTCGCCGTAATTGGGCAGGTTGGTTTTGGGGACGACGCCGAGGAGCTGCCCGCCCATGACGACGGCGGCGCAGTTGTACAGCTTGCCGCCCGCGTTCAGCGGAAGCCCCACCACGGTGGTGAGGGAAAGCGCCCGGCTGGCCTCCAGCACCGTCTGCAGGGCGGTCAGGGCGCCCTGCTGCAGGGTGGGCTGCAGCAGCAGATCCCCGCAGGTATAACCGCAGAGCCCCAGCTCCGGCAGCACCAGCAGATGGACGCCGGCGGCTTCGGCCTGCCGCATGGCGGCGACGGTCTGGGCGGCGTTGTAGGGACAGTCAGCGACCCGCAAAGCGGGGCTGGCGGCGGCGACTTTGATAAATCCGTATTTCATGGCGTGTATTCCGGCAGCGGGGCTGCCGCCTCCTTTGCGACGGTAGTGGGGCGCCGGGGAAGGCCCGCAGGGCGCTCCGGCGCAGCCGGAGCCCGCGCGCGGAGCGCGCGGCAGCCGATGCTTGGCATCGGCTGGCCCTGCGGGCCGAGGACCGGCGGCTTTTGCTGACTCTATTATAGCATTTTCAGGCAGGATGTAAAGGGCGCTCCCTTGACTTTTGCCCCACGGGGGAGTATAACTTTAATATTGCAATCCAAAGAGGAAGGAACCGTCCCCATGCCTGAGCTTACGACCCTGCTGATCATCTGCCCGCTGGTTTTTCTGGCGGGCTTGGTAGACGCGATTGCCGGAGGAGGGGGACTGATCTCGCTGCCGGCCTACCTGCTGGCGGGACTGCCGCCCCATCAGGCAATCGCGACCAACAAGATGAGTTCCACCCTAGGTACAAGCGCTTCCACGGCACGATACCTGAAAAACGGCTACGTGGACTGGCAGGCGGCGCTGCCCTGTATGGCGATGGCGATCCTGGGCGCCAACGGCGGCGCGCGGCTGATCCTGCTGATCCCGCAGCAGTATATTCAGTATCTGCTGCTGGTTTCGCTGCCGGTGGTGGCTGTGGTGGTGCTGCACCGAAAGCCGGCCGGCACAGGCGCGCCGCAAACGGGGATGCCGAGAAGCCGGCAGCTGGTGCTGGCGGCGCTGCTTTCGCTTGCCCTTGGGGTGTACGACGGGCTGTACGGCCCGGGAACGGGAACATTTTTGCTGCTGATGTACACCGGGCTGTGCAAAATGAGCCTGGAGCGTGCCAGCGGCACCGTGAAGCTGGTCAATCTTTCCTCCAACGCCGCCAGCCTGCTCCTGTTTTTGCAGAAGGGACAGGTGCTGGTGACGCTGGGGCTGATCTCCGGCGGGTTCTGCCTGCTGGGACACTTTATCGGCTCGGGGATGATGATGAAGAACGGCAGCCGCATCGTGCGGCCGGTCATTATTACGGTACTGATCCTGCTGTTCATTAAAGTGATCAGCGATATGGCGGGCTGACCGCCGGAAAGGAACCCAAGATGAGTAAGATCCAATGGAAAGGCTCGGCGCTGCTGGCGCCCGTACCGGCCGCGCTGGTCAGCTGCGGCACGGTGGAGCAGCCCAACGCGCTGGCCATCGCCTGGACCGGCATTATCTGCAGCAACCCGCCCATGACCTATATTTCGGTGCGGCCGGAGCGGTATTCCCATGATATTATCAAGAAGAGCGGAGAATTTGTGATCAACCTGACCGCCGGCCCCATGACCCGCGCGACCGATTTCTGCGGGGTCCGGTCCGGACGGGAGGTGGACAAGCTGGCGGCGGCCGGGCTGACCGTGGAGCCGGCCGGCGCGGTTTCGGCCCCGCTGATCGCCGAAAGCCCGCTTTCGCTGGAATGCCGGGTGACGCAGATCCTGCCGCTGGGCAGCCACGATATGTTCCTGGCGGAGATTGTGGCGGTGGATGTGGAGGAAATGCTGCTGGACAAAGACGGGAAGCTGCATCTGGAGCAGGCGGGGCTGGTGGCCTATTCCCACGGGGAATATTTTGCCCTGGGCAAAAAGGTCGGCTCCTTTGGCTTTTCGGTGCGGAAGAAACGCCCCAAGAAGAGAAAGTAAAGGAGCCCACGAGATGGCGTTCGTGAGGATCCTGCTGATGAACCTGTTGTTCCGCGGGCCGCTCCGGGTCTTTTTCGGGGTGCCGGCCGGGGCGGTGTTCGGCTTTTTGTTCTGCGCGGCGGGGGGCATTGTGCCGGCGGCGCTGATGGCGCCGGGTGCCGGGGCGCTTTGGCTGTGGCGGCGGGAAGATCCGAACAGGAATGACAGGAAAAAGGAAGGGGCGGCAGAAATGCCGCTCCTTTTGCGGTACGGGGGAACTTTCCGGTGGGGAGAGACGGCCCGCAGGGCCGGCCGCCCCCCTCCCCCGGGGAGGGGGGCGGCCGCGGCGGTCGAAGACCGCCGGTTTCGGCTGGGCCGAAACGCCCTGCGGGCCGAACCGGCGCCCTGCACGGACTGTCAAAAGCGGCTTTTCCCCTTCTGCACCGGCTTTGGCCGAAAAAGTGCTTTGATTTGGCAGGAGAATATGATATAATATACCGATAATGAAGAATTGCGCTCATTTGCGCGGGAGGTTAAACGATGGAGCGAAAAAAGTTTTATATTACCACCCCGATCTACTACCCTTCGGATAAGCTGCACATCGGGCACAGCTACTGCACGGTGGCCACCGACTGCATGGCCCGCTATAAGCGGCTGACCGGCTGCGACGTCATGTTCCTGACCGGCGCGGATGAGCACGGCCAGAAGATCGAGGAAAGAGCCAAGGCTGCCGGGATAACGCCGCAGCAGTTTGTGGATAATATCGTGGAGGGCGAGGGCGGCTTTAAGTCGCTGTGGAAGCTGATGAACATCAGCTATGACCGGTTTATCCGCACCACCGACGATTACCATGTAGAGGCGGTCCAGAAGATCTTCCGGGAGCTGTACGACCGGGGAGATATTTACAAGGGAACTTACAAGGGGAAGTACTGCACCCCCTGTGAGAGCTTTTGGACCGAGAGCCAGCTGAAGGACGGCTGCTGCCCCGACTGCGGCCGGCCCGTGGTCGACGCGGAGGAGGAAGCCTACTTTTTCCGGCTTTCCAAGTATGCCGACCGGCTGCTGAAGCTGTATGACGAGCATCCCGAATTTTTAACCCCCGCTTCCCGCGTCAATGAGATGAAAGCCTTTATCAACCAGGGCCTGCAGGATCTGTGCGTTTCCCGCACCAGCTTTACCTGGGGCATCCCGGTGGATTTCGATAAGAAGCACGTGGTTTATGTCTGGGTGGACGCCCTGTTTAACTATATGACCGCGCTGGGCTATAAAAATGATAAATACCACGACCTGGAGAAGTACTGGCCGGCGGACGTACACTTTGTCGGCAAGGAGATCGTGCGATTCCACGCCATCATCTGGCCGGCCATGCTGATGGCGATGGATCTGCCGCTGCCCCGGCGGGTATACGGCCACGGGTGGCTGCTGCTGGAAGGCGGCAAGATGAGCAAATCCAAGGGCAACGTGGTGGACCCGGTGGTACTGTGTCGACGCTATGGGGTGGACGCCATCCGCTTTTTCCTGATGCGCAGTTTCCCCTTTGGCTCCGACGGCGTGTTCACCAACGAGCTGCTGATCAGCACCATCAACACCGACCTGGCCAACGACCTGGGGAATCTGGTCAGCCGCACCGTCGCCATGGTGGAAAAATACTTTGGCGGCACGCTGCCGGCGGAGCGTCAGCCCGAGGCGGCCGATGAGGAACTGATCGCCATCGGGAACGCGCTACGCGCGAACTATGAAAAGCAGATGGAGGCCTTTGCCTTCCAGAACGGGCTGGCGGAGATCTTCCAGCTGGTCTCCCGCGCCAATAAATATATTGACGAGAACGCCCCCTGGGTGCTGGCCAAAGAGGAGAGTAAGCGCATCCGCCTGGCGACCGTTATGTACAATCTGCTGGAGTGCATCCGGCTGGCGGGGATCCTGCTGAAGCCCTATATGCCGGAATCGGCCGAGAAGATCCTGGACCAGGTGGGCGCCAAAGAAGACGAGCGGAGCTGGGATTCCGCCGCCCGCTTCGGCGGACTGCGGGCCGAGGTCACGGTGCAGAAGGGACCGGTGCTGTTCCCCCGCATTGATATGGAAAAGGAGCTGGCGGAGCTGGAGGCGATGAACCGCCGCTGCGACGAGCCTGTCGAGGAGGCGGCGCCTGCCAAGGCGCAGATCGCCTTCCCGGATTTTGAGAAGGTGGAGCTGACGGTGTGCAAGGTGCTGGCCTGCAAAAAGGTGGAAAAGAGCGACAAGCTGCTGTGCTTCACCCTGAACGACGGCACGGGGCATGACCGGCAGATCCTTTCCGGGATCGCCAAATACTACAAGCCGGAAGAACTGGTGGGCAAGACGGTGGTGGCCTGCACCAACCTGGCCCCCCGCAAGATGATGGGGCTGGAATCCAACGGGATGCTGATCTCCGCCGAAAAGGGCGAGGGGCTGCATCTGCTGATGCTGGACGACGCCATCCCGGCCGGCGCCAAGCTGTGCTGATGGAATAAAACCGGAGTTCGGCGGCAGCGCCGCTGCCGCCGAACCCCTTTTGCCCAAAGGAGACTGCATGAACGGGATCTTTGATTCCCACGCGCACTACGATGACCAACGGTTCGAGGAGGACCGGGCGGAGCTGTTGTCCCGCATTCACCGGGAGGGCGTGGAATATATTATGACCATCGGGGCGGATCTGCAAAGCAGCCGCGCGGCCTGCAGCATCGCGGAGCAGTACGATTTTATCTACTTTGCTGCGGGCATCCACCCGGAGCAGGCGGCAGAAGCGCCGGAGGATTATCTGCAGGCGCTGCGCCGGCTGGCCGCCCATCCCAAGTGCCGGGCCATCGGGGAGATCGGCCTGGACTATTACTGGGCGGAAAACCCGCCCAAAGAGCGGCAGCTTGCGTTGTTTGAAGAGCAGCTGCTGCTGGCAAGGGAGCTGGAGCTTCCTGTCATCATCCACGACCGGGAGGCCCATGCCGATACCATGGCGCTGCTGCGGAAATACCGCCCGCGCGGGGTGCTGCACTGCTTTTCCGGCAGCGCGGAGATGGCCTGCGAGGCGGTGCGGCTGGGACTGTACCTGGGTTTTACCGGGGCTATCACCTTTAAGAACGCCCGCAAAGCCCCCGAGGCGGCCAAGGCGATCCCGGAGGACCGGCTGCTGATTGAAACGGACTGCCCCTACATGGCGCCGGAGCCCTATCGGGGCCGCCGCTGCGACAGCGGGATGCTGCCCCGGGTGGTGCAGCGCCTGGCGGAGCTTCGGGGGACGACGGCCCAGGAGATCGCCGCGGCGACCAACCGCAACGCACGGCGGCTGTTCGGGATTGAGTAAAGCGGCCCGGCCGGCAGCGGCCGAGGGCTGTGCAGAGGCAGACGTGCCGCCGCCCCGCGGCGGCGCCCCCTGCGGGGGCGCCGTTCCCCCGCGCCGCCTGCGGCGGCGCGGGACCGGGCGTGAAACGCCCGGGGCGGGGCGGCACGGCTGTCTGCCGCAATACCGGGGAGAGGAGAGAAACGATGAACCTGCCTGCACGTTTGCAGAGACTGGTGGATGAAAGTCCGCTGCTGAGCCGGCTGGCGGAGATCTGCGACCTGTACTTTGGGCGCAGAATGGGCCGGAGCGCTGCGGCCTTTGCTTATTACCTGATGCTGAGCTTCTTCCCGCTGCTGATCTGCGTGGCCAGCATTCTGGGCAGCGCCCACATTGATGTGCGGGAGCTGCTTTCCCTCTTCAGCGTGGTGATTCCGCCGCAGGTGTCCGAAACGCTGATCGGCTTTCTGGATTACATCGGCGCGAATTACTCTCCGGCCATGCTTTGGGCCGGGATCATTCTGCTGCTGACTACGGCAACCGGCGCATTCGGCACCGTGATGGTCGCCATGGGCGACCTGTACGGCCAGCAGCGGTACAAGGGCCTGCTGCATACTGTGATGAGCTTTTTCTATTCGGCAATGTTTTTGGTCATCATCTATCTTTCGGTGGTGGTAGTCGCCACCGGCGGATGGTTCATCGACCTGCTGGACCAATGGTTCAAGGTGGGCGACCTGCTGGCCAGCTGGAAATGGCTGCGCTTTGTTCTGCTGACCGGCATTGTGACGCTGCTGCTGATGGTGCTGTACCGCGGCGTGACCCCCAAACAGAAACCGGCGCTGCCGGTCCTGCCGGGTGCGATCAGCGGCGGTTTTGCCTGTCTGGCGGTCAGCATCATTTTTTCCACGATGATCAGCGCGTCGGCGCGGTATACGCTGGTATACGGGTCACTGGCCTCTATTATCATTCTGATGCTGTGGCTGCATCTGATCGGTTCGATCATTTTGCTGGGCGGCCTGGTCAATCTGGTCTACTGGCAGCATCATAACCAAAATAAAAAAACAAAATGAGGGATGGATATCAAAACGGAAAATAAAAGCAAGGTAATGCTCAGTATTATTCTGGCGGCTTTCTGCCTGCGGATCATTATTACCGGGGTGGGGCCGCTGCTGCCGGAGATCCAGGCAAGCCTGGGGCTTTCCGGCAGCGCTTCCGGTCTGCTGACCACGCTGCCGCTGATCGCCTTTGCGGTGGTATCCCCGCTGGCGGGCGGGGCAGGACGGCGCTGGGGCGAAGGCCGCACGATCCTCATCGGTCTGGGATTGATCCTGGTGGGCACGGTGCTGAGAAGCGCGGCGGGGGTAGCCGGGCTGTATCTCGGCACCGCCGTAATCGGTGTCGGCACCGCGCTGGGCAACGTGCTGCTTCCTGCGGTCATCAAGGCGGAATATCCCACCCGCGTGGGGCAGGTCACCGCCTATTTTACCGTTTCCATGGTGGCGGCCGCCGCGCTGGCGCTGGCGTTGAATGTGCCGCTGGCCTCCCTGCAGTGGGGCTGGCAGGGCGCTTTGATGATGTGGGGCGCGGCCGTGATTGTAACGATGCTGGTCTGGCAGAAAAACCGCGCGATGCGGCTGGATGGCCCGCAAGCCCCTGCGGCAGACAGCCGGGAGGGGCAGGGAAAGCCCATCTGGAAAAGCGGGCTGGCCTGGTGCGTAACGCTCTATTTCGGCATCAATTCCATGATCTTTTATGTTGTGATCAACTGGATGCCCACCATTCTGCAATCCGGCGGCATGGCGGGCGGTACGGCCGGGATGGTCACTTCGCTGTACCAGGTGGTCAGCCTGGCCCCTTCGCTGCTGGTGCCCATCTGGGCCGGAAAAAGCAGGGACCAGCGGGGCTGGCTGCTGCTGGGCTCGCTGCTGACCCTTGCCGGCATTGTGGCCCTGATGGTCGCCCCGATACCGGGCGTGCAGGTGGCGGCGACCATCATCCTGGGGGTGGCCAACGGCTGCGCCTTCAGCGTGGGAATGGCGCTGTTCGGCTTCCGCACCCGCAATGCCGTCGACGCCGCCCGGCTCTCCGGCTTTGCGCAGTCGGTGGGGTATGCGCTGGCTGCCACCGGTCCGCTGGTGGTGGGCTGGCTGCATGATCTGACTCCCAACTGGAACGTCAGCTTGAGCTATGTGCTGTGCGCCAACATAGTGGCGCTGATCGTGGGGCAGAAGGCCGGCCGGGACGAGGCCGTCTGACCGCCCACGGGGGGCTGCGGCCTGCGCCCAATCCAAATCATACCAAAAGGAAAAAGCCCCCTCCGGCTGCCGAAACGGCCGGAGGGGATGTTTTTATCGGAACGGCTTACTTCATGGGGCGGGCGCACTCGCCGCCTTCGCCGCGCAGCATCTGCAGGCCGTGCCCCAACGCCGGCAGCGGGAAAGAAAGGTTTTCCTGCACCGCCTTGGGGCTGCCGGGCAGGTTGACGATCAGCGTTTTGGCGCGGATGGCCGCTACCGCGCGGGTCAGCATGGCACGAGGGGTATACTGCAGGCTGTTGGCAACCATGGCCGCGGGAATACCGGGGACCATCCGCTCGGCGATATCGCAGGTCGCTTCCGGGGTGCAGTCCCGGGGGGCAAAGCCGGTGCCGCCGGTGGTCAGCAGCAGGTCGCACCCGCCGCCGTCGCACAGCTCCCGCATGGCGGCGGCAAGCCGGTCCCGTTCATCGGGCAGCAGGACGGTGCGGGTGACGAGCATCCCGGCCTGCTCGCACATCTGCGCGATCAGCGCGCCGCTTTCATCCACCCGTTCGCCCCGGCTGCCCTTATCGCTGGCGGTCAGCACAGCGACACGGTAGGGCAGGGGAGTGCCGTCGGGCAGCAGCTCCAGCTCATCCCCAACCGAAAGCGGGCCGCCGCACAGCACCCGGGCAAAGACGCCCTGGGTGGGCATCATGCATTCGCCCATTTTCTCGAAGATGGCGCAATGGCTGTGGCATTCCCTGCCGATCCGGGTCATTTCCAGCACGACGCCGCCGCAGGCAAAGCGGGCACCGACCGGCAGGGCGGCAAAATCGAAGCCCCGTACCACCAGATTTTCGCCGAAGGCGCCGAATTCCACTTCGGCCCCGCGGGCGCGGAACGCCTCGATCTTTTCATACGAGAGCAGGCTGACCTGACGGTGCCGGCTGCCGGCGTAGCTGTCGTGCTCCAGCCCCCAGCCGGCAATGAGCCGTGCGGTGCCGATGTTGGTTTTTGGGGTGCCCTTGCGAGGGCTGACGCATACCGCCATAATGGTTCCCATAACTTAACCTCCGATGGAATTCATTTGCCGAGAATGGGGAGAAGGACATTCAAAGTGACGATGGGCGGGCTTTTCTTTATTATATCGCCAAACAGGGAGAGGGACAAGCAAAGGGCAGAAAGCCGCATCCCGCAATGCAGAACAGTTTTCGGCTTTGTTCGAGAGCAGGGGCAGAAAAACGCACGGTTGCAGCAGCGCGCGGTTTGTGGTACACTGGCACTGATATTTTGGCAGGAGGCAACAGTATGTATATTCATCCCACCCGCCCGGAGGAGCTGGATACGGCCATGGCGCTGTACGACCACGCCCGGGCCTATATGCGGCAGAACGGCAACGACCGTCAGTGGACTGGGGGCTATCCCAGCCGGGAAACGGTAGCGGAGGATATCGCGCGGGGACAAAGCTACCTGTGCCGCGCCGAGGACGGGACTCCGCTGGCGGTATTCTGCTTTACGGTGGGGGAGGAGCCGGCCTACCGTAAGATCTATGACGGGGCGTGGCTGAACGAGGAGCCCTATGCCGTGATTCACCGGCTGGGGGTGTCAAGCCACCGCGGCGGAGTGTGCAGCTTCTGCATCCGGTGGTGCTACGCGCAGCACCCCAACCTGCGGGTGGATACCCACCGGGTCAACCGGCCGATGCAGGGGTGCCTGAAGAAAAACGGCTTTACCTGCTGCGGGATCGTCTACCTGGCGGACGGAAGCGAGCGTCTGGCCTACCAGCTGCCGTAACAAAAGAAAACGCCTGCCGCAACAGAGGACGGCAGGCTGTTTTTATGCGTCGGCAGGTTCGGTTTCTCTTGCCGGTTCGGCGGCGGGCAGCGGCGTGGGCTTGCCATAGCGGTCAAGCCACACAAACACCGCAAAGTACAGGACGATGCTGACAGCCAGCGCGATGAAAACATCCAGCAGGCTGTGCTGTTTGATAAAGACGGTGGAGCAGTTGATGAGCAGGGTGAGCGCCACGACGCCGATTTTGGCCCGGCGGGGCGCGGTGCGGCAGCGGAACAGCCCAAAGCAGGCCCCCATGCAGCCCAGCACGTGCATGCTGGGGATCACGTTGGTGTTGGTATCGGCGCGGTAGATCTGCTGCACGACCCAGGTGAACAGGTTGTGGCGGCTGAATTCGGCGGGACGCAGATCCTGCCCGTTGGGGAAGAGAAGGCAGAACAGGAGCGTGCCGGTAAAGGCGACGATAAGAAACCACGCGTATAACCGAAAGCTGCGGTCATCGCGGAGGAACAGGTAGAGGGCTGTCCCGATGAGCAGGGGATACCACATACAGTAAAAAACCACGAAATATTCGCAGAACGGGATGAGGTCATCCCAGGGGATATAGCTGACCCAATAGCCCGTGGTGGGCACAAGGCGCTCCACGGCAAAGAAGGTAAGCACATATACCGGGATATACAGCATAAACCAGGCAGAAGGACGCCGATGCAGAAATTCTTTGAGTTGTTTCATGGAATCAATGACCTCGGTTGCTTTGTGATTTGATCTGGAACAAAAATACAGGAAATACAAGAGACTTTATAAAGTATAACGGCTACGGGGGAATAAATCAAGGCGAATACTGCGGTTGTCAGGGTTCGGAAACAAAATGTTCACAGTGGTGTAAAAGTTGGCGGTACCGCAGGGGCAAGCCGTCCGCTCGCAGGGCGCCCCGGCGCAGCCGGGGCCTGCGATCGGAGATCGCAGCGGCCTGAAAGGCCGGCCCTGCGGGTGGACGGCGCCCCGCAAAAGCAAACCCTCCGGCGGCCCTGGGCCGCCGGAGGGCGGAACGCTTTGTCGATCGCTTATACCGTGATTACACGGCCAGCCGCCGTCATGGTTTCCACGATATCGTACATATTGCCGATGGTGCCGCACTGCAGCTGATCGGTCAGTCCGTAGTAGTTCAGGCAGGTGCCGCAGACGATAAGCCGCACGCCCCGCTGTTCCAGCACCTTCAGGTGCTCGATGGTCTGCTGGTTTTCGGTGACCAGCCGTACGCCGTGGTTCATAAAGAGGATGGCGGAGGGCAGGTCGGCCTTTTCGCTCAGGGTGTAGAAGAACATTTTGATGAGGGAATGGCCCAGCTCCGCATCCCCTTCGCCGATGACGTCCCGGCCGGCAAAAACGACGTAATCGGCGGGGGCGGGAACGGTGCAGCTGAGGATCTCGGCGGGGGCTTCGCGGACCGGCGCGCCGGTGCGGTGCATGGTGATGGTAAAGCAGCCGCCCGCTTCTTCGGCGGTTTCGGCGGAAAAGCCCTGGCTTTCCGCCAGACGGGTCAGGTTCTGGACGGCAATGGCGTTATCCACGGTGATGGAAAGAGCGTCGCAGCCGGTTTCCATCTCTTTTTTGGCCAGCATCACCGGCATGGGGCAGGCCTTCCCTTTGGCGTCAATATGGTTCATTACAGTTACCTCCTGAATAATAAAATGGGATATTCTATTTTTAGTATACCGCCGGGCAGGACAAATTGCAAGATAAAACTGGGCGGGACGAATCGTTTACGAATTGTTTACGATTTGGGATATTGCAAATGGGGTTGAATTCGTTAAAATAGATGGTATACTTAATAAAATCTTAATTTCTACCGAAAGCGGGGGGACGCTGTTGATTTTGACGGTTTTGATCCTGCTGGGGATCGGCCTGGCGGTGCATACCTGTGCGATGCACGGCCTGGGCATCCTGGCGGGGCTGCTGCTGGCGCTGGGCTATACGCTGGCGTTCATCATCGTTTTTTTGCTGCTGGTGGCGCTGCTGTCGGTCTTTATCCGCATCGACCGCCCCGCCGACCGCCGCACCCGCTTTTATCTCTGGCTGATGACCAACATCGTCCAGGTGGGTATGTTCCTGATGCGCGTGCGGGTGGAGGTCACCGGCCGGGAGCTGATCCCGCGGGATACGCGCTTTTTGCTGGTGTGCAACCACCGTACCATCTTCGACCCGGTCCTGACCATGGCCTGCCTTTCGGAATTCACGCTGGCCTTTATTTCCAAAAAGGAAAACTTCAAGATCCCCATCGTCAATAAGATCATGCATATGTGCTTCTGCCTGCCGCTGGATAGGGAGGACAACCGCGCGGCGGTCAAGACCATCAACGAGGCGGTGGAGCTGCTGGATGAAAACATAGTCTCGATGGGCATTTATCCCGAGGGAATGTGCAACAAGACCGCGGCGCCGCTGCTGCCCTTCCGCAACGGGGCCTTCAAGATCGCGCAGAAAGCCAGGGTGCCGATCGTGATCTCGGTGATTGAGAATACCGAGAATATCCTGAAGAACTTCCCCTGGAAGCCCACTACCGTGGCGCTGAAGATCCTGGAGGTGCTGCCCTATGACAGCGAGCACCGCGGGCAGACCAAGGATGTCAGCGAGCACGTGTGGCCGGTGATGTACCGGGAACTGGTCAAGCACTACCCCGACGCGCAGCAGGAGGATACGCCCGCTTTCCCTGCGCCGGAGGACGCCGGCAGCGGCCCGGCACAACAGCAATAACGGCACAACAAAGATCCTGCCCCGAACCGGGGCAGGATCTTTTGGGTGTACGGCGTTATTGGATTTCGTCGATCAGCTTTTTCAGCTCCGCCTTGGGACGGAACCCCACCGTGCGGCCGGTCAGCGCGCCGTCCTTGCAAAACAGCAGGGTGGGGATGGTGTTGACGCCGAACTGGGCGGCCAGGCCGGGTTCCTCATCCACATTTATTTTGCAGAATTTAACGGCGGTCTCCTCTTCGGCCAGTTCGTCAATAACGGGGGAGAGCATCCGGCAGGGGCCGCACCACGGCGCCCAGAAATCGATGCAGACCGGGCGGTCGGCGCGCAGGACCTCCTGCTCAAAGTTATCCTCATGCAGGGTCGTGATACTCATACATGGCACATCCTTTCCAAAGGGACTTAAAAACGACAGATTGCAGCAATCTTCTGCTGCTTTATTATACCCAATTTTTCTCCCTTTGCCAAGAGGAAAGGCAGAATAGCGGAAAAATGCAGGAAAGTTCAAAGAAAAGTTTCATATTTTGGGCAAAAAAACTATCGTCCCCGTCAAAACAGGCGGAAAAATGAAATTATAATTTATAAAAAATACAAAAAATAAGAAAAAACAGTTGACAAGCGCCCGGTGATCCGATAAGATAAGGAAAATAAAAAAGCGTTGAAGGGAATTAGTAGCGCAGAGACCCCCCAAAGAGAGCTGCCGGTTGGTGAGAGGCGCGGGTGCGGTGCTGTGTGAAGCTCTCCCGGAGCTGCGCACCGAAAGGGCCCCCCGGTAGACTGCGCTGGCCGCCGCCCATTACCGCGGCAGGGTGTGTTACGGCGCACCCATGAGGCTCTGCCTGTGAGGGCGGAGTGAAGTAAGGTGGTACCACGCAGGCGTATTTCGCTTTCGTCCTTATGCTTTGTGCAGGACGGGGGCGTTTTTTTATCCCTTTCCCGCACCGTGTTCCAACAATTTGTGTATAGAGAAAGGAAGAACCGCAATGATCGAAACCATCAGCAGTATCAATTCCGCGGTAAGCGGCATCGTATGGGGTCTGCCGGCTATGGCGCTCATCTTCGGCGTGGGACTGTACCTCAGCATCCGTACCGGCTTTTTGCAGTTCCGCAAATTCGGCACCGTCTGGCGCAATACCATCGGTAAGCTCTTCCAAAAGACCCCCGAGGCCGGCAAGGGCGCCGTTACCCCGTTCCAGGCAGTCTGCACCGCCCTGGCGGCCACCGTCGGCACCGGCAACATTGCCGGCGTGGCGGGCGCCATCGCCATCGGCGGTCCCGGCGCTGTTTTCTGGATGTGGATTTCCGCCCTGCTGGGCATGGTAACCAAGTACAGCGAGGTTACGCTGGCGGTCCATTTCCGCCAGAAGAACAAGCACGGCGACTGGGTAGGCGGCCCGATGTATTATATCCAGAACGGTCTGGGCAAGGGCTGGAAGTGGTTGGCGGTCCTGTTTTCCATCTTCGGTGTTTTTGCGGTCTTCGGGACCGGCAACGCCACCCAGGTCAATACCATCGTCACCTCCATTGATGCGGCGCTGATCAACTTCGGCGTCATCGGCGCGGAGGGCACCGGCACTTTGAACCTGATCCTCGGCATCGCGATCGCCCTGCTGGTGGCGCTGGTTCTGCTGGGCGGCATCAAGCGCATCGGCCGCGTGACCGAGCGCCTGGTCCCCTTTATGGCGCTGCTGTATGTGGTGCTGGGCCTTGGCGTCGTCGTTATCAACATTGAAAATGTCCCCGGCGTATTTGCCGCCATTGTCAAGGGCGCTTTTAATCCCGCGGCTGTTACCGGCGGCGTGGTGGGCGCCATGTTTACCGCGATGCAGAAGGGCGTTGCCCGCGGCATTTTCTCCAACGAGGCCGGCCTTGGTACCGCCTCCATCGCCCATGCCAGCGCTGACGTAAAGGATCCCGTTCAGCAGGGCCTGTTCGGTGTGTTCGAGGTGTTCATCGACACCATCGTGATCTGCACCCTGACCGCACTGGTTATCCTGTGCAGCGGCGCCCCCTTTACCTACGGGGCAGCGGCCGGCGCGGAGCTGACCATCAGCGGCTTTACCAGCTCCTACGGCAGCTGGGTCTCCATCTTTACGGCGGTGGCGCTGTGCTGCTTCGCCTTTTCCACCATCCTCGGCTGGGGCCTGTACGGTTCCCGCTGCTGTGAGTATCTGTTCGGCGAAAAGATCATCAAGCCCTTTATGGTGGTCTATGCGCTGGTGGCGATCCTCGGCGCGACGATGGATCTGGGCCTGCTGTGGGATATCGCCGAGACCTTCAACGGCATGATGGCGATCCCCAACCTCATCGGCGTGGCGCTGCTGTCGCCGGTGGTGCTCAAGCTGACCAAAGAGTATTTCACCAAGGAAAAGGAAAGCCCCCTGTGCAAATAATCCTTGTTTACCCATTTTCTCCTCCCGGGACGGCGCTGCATCGCCGTCCCTTTTTGTTGATACCCGGAAAAAGCCGGGGCAGGGGATTATCTGTCCGCGGGGAGACTGTTCTGCCGCGCCGCCCGCAAAAAGGCTTCTTTTGTCATGGGCGCCAGGCACCGGCGGCCCCGGCAGATATACAGGGTGGGCTGCCCGTCGAGCTGACCGGACTGTTTAACAAACCGCATCGGTCTCGCCCCCTTCACCTTAGAAAAAGTGTTGAATTCTTGCTTAATATTTGGTAATATATAGTGGGAATACTTGATGGAAGGGGATTCCAATGGCGAAGTAGTACTGACTATACAAGAAGAAAAAGACTAACGAAAAAAGAGACTGCATAATGAAAAAGATAACAAGAAACATCATTTGCTACTTGATAATTTTTTGCATGTTGGTTCCCCAGTTAGCCATGGCTGAACCCTTTATGTCTGAATATAGGCTCGAAGCAATCGTCGAGTCTATTACCCCTGAAAAAGCTGCACGACTGACGCTTCCTGAGCTGCAGGAGGCAGTAACGCTTGCAGAGACCGAAGAACAAGCTACGATTATTTTTAATGAGCTGATTCGCTATTATAACGGGGAAAAGACGGGTGTACAGACAAATGCTGTTGCTGCTGCCAGCAACACGATAGACAATTATCTTAGTTTCACTTCCTCGTATAATAGTTCTACGAATAAGCTCACTGTCAGCTATACTATCAAGGGCGTTATGCCCAGTGGAGTAGCGTTCACTTTAGGTTATGAATACCCTGCATCTACCAGGACTACCGGTGCGTCAATTTCCCTCGTTGGAAAAGCAAAAGGAAGCTACACGCAAGAATTTACCCCGAAAGGATTAGTTTGTGCGTTCCGCTCTTGCGCAGAATTTTCGGCACATGGCTATAACGAAAGCAAAGCCGGAACGACATTTTATCCTTTTGTGCCCAAGACTACATATGACCATGTTGTTTCCAAAGGAGAAACTCTTGCACTCGATATCATGTTGTGGGGTGTAGCAATACCTGTTGGGCTTTCCCTTGCTGAAGGCATAGCGGTACTTAGATTGCCAGCAAAGTTGGTGAAATATAGTAAATATGCTTTTAGCTTTATTGGAGGCCCCGTTTTCAACTTTTTATCATTCCCGTCAAGACTTGAGACCGGGAATAAAGTGCATATTGAAGTGTGGGGAACAGCAACTTCTACCTCAGACAATGTATATGCCAAGATCATTGTTTGGCAATATGACAGTGATCAGTCTCCTGTACGATATTCAGGTACTGTTACTTATCATATGCCTGGCTTCTGAGGAAGTGACTATGTATTTATATGGATAAGATTAAGTTGTTTATTGTGTTTGATGTTCTTACAGCCATTTTATGGGGAGTATTAACCAACCAACTCTTTGGGACTTTATGGTATTGGGTTGCGGGCATCTCTTTGGCTGCACTTTCCGAGTTCTGGGTAAGGAAGGTTAAAAAGCTTTCAGCACAGAAAGCAGTAGCATTGGGTTTTTTGGAATTTTTTCCGATGCTTTGCTGGTTAGTAACTCGCTACTTGTGTTGGCGATATTTGTGAATTTGGATTATCAATAGCATATCGCCAAGCCAAAATAACAAAAGAAAACATTAGATCATCTAAGGTCCCCATGCCCAAAATGGCATGGGGACTACGGCTATATAAAGCGGCTTTCGGGTCACCTCGCAGGCCTTGCAGTAGGCGAGGATCAGCATGGCGTTATCGTAAAGCATCTTCTCAAAGTGCGGCACCAGGAAGTAACGGTCGGTGGAGTAGCGGCAGAAGATAGGGGCTGGTCTGTTCTTTCAGATGATTGCTCATTTTACCACCTCAGCGCTTCAGATTGCCGGTTGCCGGATTATCGATGAGCCGGCCGTCCCGGGTAAACCGCGAACCGTGACAGGGGCAGTCCCAGCTGTGCTCCGCCGGATTCCACTTCAGCGCGCAGCCCAGGTGGGGGCAGCGCCTGACGGTCGGGGTCAGCAGGTTGACGACAGCCTCCAGCGCGTTAAGCGCCAGCTGCGGGCGCAGGATGCTCCGGGAGGGGGAAAAGACGCCGGGGTAGGGGCTGGGCCGGCCCTGCACCAGTTCGGAGAGGATCTTTGCAGCGACCATCGAGGTGGTCATGCCCCACTTCTGAAAGCCGGTGGCGACGTAGAGGTTTTCGGCGCGGGCGGAATAGGGGCCGATATAGGGGGCGCCGTCCAGCGTCATGCAGTCCTGCGCCGCAAAGTGATACCGCTCGACGGCGTTGGGGTAATACCGCGCGGCAAAATCACGCAGCTCCTGCCAGCCGCCGCCTTTTTTGCCCGTGCGGTGGCCGCCGCCCCCTACCAGCAGCAGGTCTCCGTACCGGCGGAAGGACATTCCTTTTTTTGATTCGTCCACGTAGATGCCGCAGAACGCCGGCGCGTTCTGCAGGGCAATCTCGTAGGAGCGGTGCTGGTACATTTTAAGGAAGTAGCTGCCGTGCTTGTTGAGAAAGGGGAAGTGAGTGGCTACGATGACCTTTTGGGCAGTGATGCAGCCGCGGCCGGTTCGGGCGGTGGTGCCGGCCAGCTCCCGCACCTTGGTGTGTTCATAGATGCGCAGTCCCCCGGCAAGGGCGGCGACCAGCTTCAGCGGGTGGAACTGCGCCTGCCCGGGGAATTTGACCGCGCCCGCCACCGCAAAGGGCAGCGGCAGCGTTTCGGTAAACTCCGCGGGGACGCCCAGTGCTTCCAGCGCCCGCAGCTCCTGTTCGAGTTTACGGCGGTCATCAAGTGAATAGACGTACGAATCCGTTTCCTCTAGGTCGCAGTCGATACGCCGGGCCAGCGCGCGGTACTGCCGCAGCGCCTCCTCGTTGGCGCGCAGGTACTGGGCCGCGGCGTCGGGGCCGAATTCCCGAATCAGGCGGCGGTAGATCAGCCCGTGCTGGGCGGTGATCTTTGCCGTGGTGTTTTTGGTGATGCCGCTGCAGAGGGTCTCGGCCTCGACCAGCGCATAGTCCACCCCCGCCTGCTGCAAAAACCAGGCGCACAGAATGCCCGCCATTCCGCCGCCAATGATGAGCACGTCGGTTTTCAGATCCCCGTTCAGGCGCTCAAACCGGGGAAGCGCCGCCGTTTTTTCCCATAAGGAACCCATGCTTTTTCCCTCCGCACAGTGGTATTTACCGATAGTATTCCTGCCTGTGCCTGTTCCTATTCCGGGCAGCGGACGATGCGATACCCCCCTCCTATGGCGGAGGGGGTAGTTTACTGTGTATTTACGGTGTGCTTTGAATGCAAAAAACTGCAAATAAAGGGCAATAAACGCAAACTGCAAAAAGCCTGAAAACCCGCATAAACAAAAGAAAAACCCGCATTTCTGCGGGTTTTTCTGTGGCGGAGATGGAGGGATTTGAACCCTCGCGGCACTTTCGCACCCTACTCCCTTAGCAGGGGAGCCCCTTCACCACTTGGGTACATCTCCAAGGGCGGCGACTTTGCAGCGGAGGTGTTTGGCGGAGAGGATGGGATTCGAACCCATGGCTCTTGAAGAGTCACCGGTTTTCAAGACCGGCTCCTTAAACCGCTCGGACACCTCTCCACGGCTCAATATCGTACCTTGATATATTAGCATAAGGCCGGGGGTTCGTCAAGCGGTTCTTTGGATAATTTTCACCCGACGGCGCAAAGCTGCGTACCGGGATAGTAATGCGCCAGGATGGTGCGGTAATCCTTGCCGTGCTGCGCCAGGTACTGCGCCCCGTATTGGGAAAGCCCCACCCCGTGCCCGTAGCCCAGCACCGTAAGGGTAAATACGCCCTTTTGGTATTCCACGGTAAAGGAGGCGCTGCGCAGCCCCAGCAGAGTGCGCAGCTGCTGGCCGGTCAGCACGCGGTCCCCCGCCTGTACCGAGGTAACGTATCCCGCTTCGCTCCGCTCCAGCACCTTGATCCACCCGGCAGGGTCCTGCCCGGTCAGGATGGACTGGGCGGTCAGCATTTTGCGCAGCTCGGCATCGGTAAGGGTGACGGTGCTGCGGTAGCCGGAGGCTTCGGTATCCCAGTGGCTGTCCACCGGGACAAGATAGGGCAGCGCGCCCTCCCATACGTTCGCGGCGTCCTCGGTGGTTTTTCCGGCGCTGATGGCAAAGTAAGCCGCCAGGATCGGCTCGTCCTCGTAGGTGATCAGATACTTCATCGCCTCCGCGGCGGCGGCCTTTATCTTCCGGCTGTATTCCTCGTAGTGGTCTCCCCAGTGCGCCTTCATGCCGTCGACGGTCATATAGCCCAGGTTGTGCGCGGGGTCGGCGGCAAAATCCGCCCCCTTCAGTTCCTCCGGGGGATCGGCCCGACGCAGCGCGGCCAGATAGTGGGCGTTGGTGAAGCTTGCGATCCCCTGTGCGATGAGGGCGTCGGATTCGTACAGGGCGGGCATTTCGGCGGCGATGGCCCCGGCGACGTAATCCGGGGCGGAAACGGTCTCCACCCGGCCGGTCGCCTCGTTCAGGATGCGGAAGGATTCCAGCACCGCCGGCGAACCCGACTTTTGCGCATCGTCGGTGTCTTCCCGTTGGTCGTCGGGCAGGATCAGCGTTTCCTCCTGCGGCGTGCCGGCGCCGCCTGAAAGGGAATTTGCGGTCCCCAGCGGCGTACCGCTCCACAGCAGCACCAGCAGCGGCAGCACCAGCATCCCCGCCGCGGCGCTTCCCAGCAGCGCCCAATCCGCCTTCATCATCCACTCCTCCTTTGCCATAGGTGTTTGTCCCTACAGCTTATGCAAGGCGGCCGAAAAAAATACGGCAGAGCGCCCAAGGGGGCGTTCTGCCGGGGGTGTGACTGTGTTCAGGCGATCTGCAGGATCTCCCCGAGCCGGGCGGCCTGCTGCGCCGTCAGGACCGTGGCGGTGCCGCTGTGGTAGTCCGCTACAAGCAGCTCCTCGGGGAAAAAACCGTACAGCGTTTTATCCAGCATGAAGTAATGGGAGCAGACCGCAGGCAGCACGGCGGCCTGCCAGACCTGCTTGGCGTTCTGCGGATACAGCATTTCCCGGACGGCGTCATAGTCTTTGCCCATCAGCCGGGAGGAAACGGCGGCCATCGCGTCAAAGTCGGTCAGATCCGGGACCGGCTGCGGTCCCGGCGAAACCAGGATGCTTTCGCCGGCGCCAACCCCTGTGGAGAACTCCTCCCGCAGATCGCCGGAGGAGGAATTCTCCGCGCCGTCGCCCGCGGTGGAGGGATTGGGCGCAGGTGCAGAGGCGACGGCGTCGTTTTGGTCGTTTGCGGTTGCCTGGTTATTCTTTTGGGCTTCTCCCTCCCACCCGCTCATCAGCAGATCCTCGTCGCTGTCGGGGAGGGTCTCCTCCGGACAGGCGGCTTCGGTCTCTCCGGCGGTCGGAGAGGTTTGCGGCGCGCCAAACAAAAGCTCGCTGCTGTCCTTGGAAAGGCCGCCTGCGCCGCTGCGCAGCAGCACGGTAACACCCACCGCCAGCACCAGCACCGCGGCCAGGCTGCCCCAGCGCTTCCAGTGCAGGACGGTCACATTCTCCTTTTGCAGCGCCGGGGAGGCTTCTGCATCGGCTTTGTCCATTCGGGCAAACAGCGCCTCGGCCGAAAGAGAGGCAGGCAGCTCGGGCTGCCCGGCCTTTTCCAGTTCGGCCCGCAGCCATTCCCGGTCCGGCTCAAGTTCGTTTATGCGGTTCCGGTTCATTTTCCTGCCTCCTTTCCGTTTTCCTGCAATTGCCGCCGCAGCTTTTTCAGCGTGCGGGAAAGCTTGCTGCTCACCGTGCCCTGCGGCAGCCCCAGCATGGCCGCGATCTCCCGCAGGGTGTAGCCCTCCAACACCGAAAGCAGCACGATGCTGCGCTCCTCAACGGTCAGCGTGCCCAGGGCCTCGTTCAGCTCGGCGTGGCGGGTGGCGGTCTCCGGGGCGGCTTCCTCGGCGGTTTCGTAGTAGCTGTCCAGGTCGATCTCCCGCCTCTGCGCCACATACCGCCCGATCTTCCGCTTGCAGCGGAAGGAGAGGATGCGGAACATCCAGCTGCGGAACGCCTCCGGCTCCCGCAGGTTTTTCAGCCCCTTCCACGCTTCGGCAAAGGTTTCCGCCACCGCATCCTCGGCGTCCTGCGGATTGCCCAGGGTATACAGGGCCATGCGGTACAGGTCGCCCGCCATGCTCTCGTACAGTGCGCCGAAGGCAGCCCGGCTGCCCTTCTGTGCCTCTATGACCTGCTGGGTGATCGTCATAATGCACCTTCCTTTGCTGCGGCGCCCCCAGCCGTTCACCGTATCAGTGCCGTGCGGGGCGGATTTTGTTGCGTGTCTCGTCAAAATTTGTGCAGGGGCGGCCCTGCCGTCTGCCGCTATTTTACCACACCGCGGGCCAAATGCAAAGCCTTGGCGCTTCGGGGCAGGATATCCTGCTGGTTTTGCTTTCTTTTTTCAAAAGGGTGTGTTATAATGTAAAATACCATTATTATAACGCAACACTAAAACCACCCTGTATGCCGCCGGCGAATAAGAGAGAAACGGCATCTTTACGGGAAACGGAGGGACATTATGCTGGAACGGCTCAATCAATACCGTCCGATCCTTGCGGTCCTCATTGCGGCCTGCGGCGTTATGGCCGCCGTCACGGCGCGCTTTGATATGACCGTGTTTTATATCTGTATCATCATCTGGGGCGTGCTTGCCGTCGGCAGCATCATCTGGATGCACCTGATCACCCGGAACAACCGCCGGCGCTTCGGCGAGCTGCAGGATTCGCTGGAGCATATCATGAGCGACGCGGTCCTCAGCCTGCCCATGCCCTCGATGATCGTCCGCCAGAACGGCGAGATCGTCTGGAGCAACCCGCCCGCCAAGCAGTCGGTCTTTCCCGGACAGGAACTGTTCGGCCACAACGTCGCGGAGCTGATCCCCGGGCTGGACTGGCTGGCCGAGAGCACGGCGGAGGGCCGCGATATCGTCATCGGGCAGCGGCACTATACCGTCTTTCTCATGCACTCCACCTCCACTAAGGAACCGCTGACCATCATCGCGCTGGTGGATGACAACGACCTCAAATTCTACACCCGGGAATACTTCGATTCCCGTCCGTATGTCCTTACCATGCTCATCGATAACTATGCCGAGCTGTTTACCGACGCCAAGGAAAACGAGCGCAGCCGCACCATGGGACAGATCGAACATATCATCGAAACCTTTGCGGAGGAAAACCACGGCCTGGTGAAAAAGCTGGAGCGTGACCGTTACCTTGCGGTGGTGGAGGAGCGGTATATGAAAACGGTCATCGAAAACCGTTTCCCCATCCTCAATGCCATCCGCGCGGTGGATACCGGCGACCGCAACAACGCCACCATGTCCATCGGTGTTTCTCCCATGGCGGGCAGCCTGCACGAAAGCGAAGCGGCCTCCCGTCAGGCGCTGGATATGGCGCTGGGGCGCGGCGGCGACCAGGTGGCGCTGCGGCAGAAGAACGGCTATGAATTCTTCGGCGGCACCGGCCGCGGCGTGGAAAAGCGCAACAAGGTCCGGGCGCGCATCATGGCAAACGCCATTACCGAAGTCGCCGGCACCTGCGAGAATATCCTCATCATGGGGCACCGCTTTGCCGATCTGGACTGCCTGGGCGCCGCCATCGGCATGTACGCGGGGCTTTCCGCGCTGGGCAAGCCCTGCCGCATCGTGCTGGATGCCGAAAAGAGCCTGGCCCAGCCGCTGTACCGCCATATGCTGCGGGAGGACAGACGCTACGAGGAAGCCTTTGTCACGCCGGGGCAGGCGGTGGATATGGTAAACCGCAACACCCTGTTGGTGGTGGTGGATACCCATATCCCCTCCATTCTGGAAAGCCGGGAGGTTTATGAGGCCTGCCGCAACGTCGTCGTCATCGACCACCACCGCAAGATGGTGGAGCACATCGATAACGCCATCATCTTTTTCCACGAGCCCTACGCCAGCAGCGCCAGCGAAATGGTGGCGGAGCTGGTGCAGTATTTCCGGGAGGGCAAGCTGCGCATCAGCGTGGCGGAAGCCGAAGCCCTGCTGGCCGGGATCATGCTGGATACCAAGAACTTCATCCTGCACACCGGGGTGCGCACCTTTGAGGCCGCCGCGTTCCTGCGCCGCATGGGCGCCGATACCGTGGAGGTACGCAAGCTGTTCGCCTCCAGCATGGAAAGCTACCAGGAGCGCAGCCGGCTGGTAAGCGCCGCCGAGGTATACCGCAGCTGCGCCATCAGCTGCACGGCGGGCGGCATCGAAGGAATCCGGGTGGTGGCGCCGCAGGCCGCCGACGACCTTTTGGGCATCAGCGGCGTGGATGCTTCCTTTGTGCTGTACGAGCAGGACGGCACCGTCAATATTTCGGCGCGCAGCATGGGGGCCGTCAATGTCCAGCTGATCCTGGAAGGAATGGGCGGCGGCGGTCACCAGACGATGGCCGGCGCGCAGATCAAGGATATTTCGCTGGAAGATTGCCGGCAGCGGCTGCTGGTGGCGATCGACCGGTATTTTGAAGAAAATCCCACGGGAGGAAAAGAATCATGAAAGTAGTACTGAAAGAGGACGTAAAGGGCAGCGGGAAAAAAGGCGAGCTGGTAGAGGTCGCCGACGGCTATGCCCGCAACTTTTTGCTGAAAAGGGGCCTGGCCGTTCCCGCGGATGCCGGCGCCATCAACGAGCTGAAAAACCGCGAAGCCGCCAAGGCCTACCGCCTGGCGGAGGAGCAGAAGGCCGCCGAGCAGCAGAAGGCCGCCATCGACGGCAAAACCGTCAAGCTGACCGCCAAGGCCGGCGCGGCAGGCAAGCTGTTCGGCTCGGTCACCGCCAAGGAGATCGCCGAAGGGATCGAAAAGCAGCTGGGGACCGCCCTGGAAAAGCGCAAGATCGTCCTCAAGGAGGATATCAAGGCGTTTGGCTCCTACACCGTCGAGATCAAGATCTACAACGGCGTCGCCGCCAGTGTTTATGTCATCGTCGGGGAAGAATAACCCCCGAGCCCACCCTACCGGAAAGGAGTGACCCCACATGGCCGAGGAGTATCTGCCGGCGGAAAGCCGGCTGCCCTTCAGCCTGGAAGCGGAGCAGTCGGTGCTGGGCGCCGCCCTGCTGGATTCCGGCTGCGTGCCGGAGCTGGTGCGGCTGGTGCGCCCGGAGTTTTTCTACCGGGAGCAGCACCGCAGGATTTTTGAAGTGATCTCCGCCAAGTTCACCCTGGGGGAGCCGATCGATATCGTCACCGTGATGGAGGCCGCCGTCCGGGAGGAGATCTTCTCCACCCCGGTGGAGACCAAGGCCTACCTGGCACAGCTGGCGCAAATCGTCCCCTCGGTGCACAATCTGGAGGCTTACGCCGGCATCCTGCAGGAAAAATACCATCTCCGCAGCCTTATCACCACCTCGCGGGATATCATCGAACAGGCCGAGGCCCCCACTGCCGAGTCGGAGGGCCTGCTGGAGTATGCCGAGCAGCGCATCTACGATATCCGCAATGGGCATGATAACGGCAGCCTGGTGCCGGTATCCCGGGTGGTCATGGAGACCTTTGACCGTCTGCAGCGGCTTTCGGGAGAAAACCGCGCCGATTATCTGGGTATTTCCACCGGGTACGGCGATCTGGACCGGATGATCACCGGCCTTAATAAATCCGACCTAATCCTGCTGGCGGCCCGCCCCGGAATGGGCAAGACCGCCTTCGCGCTCAATATTGCCGCCAATGCCGCGCTGCGCGGGAAAAAGACGGTGGCCATCTTTTCGCTGGAAATGAGCCGCGAGCAGCTGATGAACCGTCTGTTTGCCGCCGAGGGCGGCATCGACAGCCGCCGGCTGCTGACCGGCGAGCTTTCCACCGAGGATTGGGTCAAGGTAGCGGAACTTTGTCCGCAGTTCGGGGGCGCGCCGCTGTATATGGATGATACGGCCGGCATCACCGTGGCGGAAATGAAGGCCAAGCTGCGCCGCGTGCGGGATCTGGGGCTGGTCGTCATCGACTACCTGCAGCTGATGAGCACCGGCCGCCGCAGCGATAACCGCGTGCAGGAGGTCTCCGAGATCACCCGCAGCCTGAAGGTTATGGCCAAGGAGCTGAATGTGCCGGTCATTACCCTGTCGCAGCTTTCCCGCGGCACCGAAAGCCGCAGCGACCACCGCCCCATGCTCTCCGACCTGCGGGAATCCGGCTCCATCGAGCAGGATGCCGATATTGTGCTGTTCCTTTACCGCGAAGCCTACTACGAACGGGAAAAGGAGGACCAGTCCGAGGCGGAATGCATCATCGCCAAAAACCGCCACGGCGAGACCGGCAGCATCAGCCTGCGCTGGGATGGCCGCTTTACCCGTTTCTTCGGCGTGGACCGCAACCGCGAATGAGAACGCCGCTGGAGGAAAAGGCGCTGGACGCCTTGCAGAAATATTCGCTTTTACAGCCGGGCGACAGGATCGCCGTCGGGGTTTCCGGCGGCGCGGATTCTGTCGCTCTTTTGCGGTTCCTGGCGCAGTACCGGGCGCAGTATCGCTGGGAGATCACCGTCTGCCATGTCAACCACGGCCTGCGCGGGGCGGAAGCCGACCGGGACGAGCAGTTCGTCCGCGCGTTGGCAGAACGGCTGGGGCTGCCCTGTCTGGTGCACCGCTGTGATGCCGCCGCGCTGGCGGCGACGCAGCACTGCTCGGTGGAGGAAGCCGGCCGCCGGGCCCGCTATTCCTTTTTTGCCGAAGCGGCGGGGGAAAGCGGCCGTATCGCCACCGCCCATACCCTGCAGGACAGCATCGAAACGGTGCTGCTGAATATGATCCGCGGCACCGGCCTGCACGGGCTCTGCGGCATTCCGCGCATCCGCGGCAACATCATCCGCCCCTTGCTGGACTGCACCCGCGCCGAGGTGGAGCAGTACCTGGCCGCGCTGGGCCAGCCCTATTGCACCGACAGCACCAACCGGGCCGACGACTATACCCGCAATGCCGTCCGTCACCGCATTCTGCCGCAGATGCAGGCCCTGAACCCGAATTTTGAAGCCGCCATGGCCCGCATGACGGCGCAGCTTACCGCCCAGTGGTCGCTGACCGAGGAGCTGGCGGCCCGGGCGGCGCAGCAGCTCCAGGGCGCCGCCTGCGGCGGCGCCCTGGACCGGCAGGGCCTGCTGGCCCTGCCGGAGCCGGTCGCAGACCGGCTGCTGCTGCGCCTGCTGGAGGAGCAGGGGCTGCCGGTTTCTGCGGCGGTGCTGGGGCGGATGCGCCAGACCGCCCGAACCGGCGGCCGCCTGGAGGTCGCCGGACGGTGCTGGTACTTCGTCGCGGCGGGGGAAACCGTGCGGCTTTTGTACTGCCCGCCGCAGGGCATCGGGCCTTTGCCGCTTTCGCTGCCGCCGGCCGAAAAAAGCGTCGTTTTCCGCTTTGGCGCGCAAAAACGGATAAAACTGACGCTTTGCAACAAAATAGTTGCGAATCAGTCCGAAAAATTTAACATTTCCCTCTTAAAAAACGCCTTGGATTGTGATAAAATAATAGGCAATTCGGTTCTTCGTACCCGGCGGCCCGGCGATGCCATGGCGGCCGGCAAAACGGCCCGTCCGCTGGGCGAGCTTTGGGGCGCCGCCGGACTTCCGGCGCTGCTGCGGCCTTCGCTGGCAGTGATTGCCGATGAGCAGGGGCCGGTTTGGGCCGAAACGGTGGGACGGGCGGCGCGTGTGGCCGTCACCCCCGGGACAAAACAATTTGTGATCATCGAGTGCATGGAGGAAAACGAGTATGAGAATGGACAAGGACATCTGCAAGGTAATGTTTAACGAAGTGGAACTGCAGGGCGTCTGCAAGCGCCTGGGCGAGCAGATCACCAAAGACTACGAGGGCAAGGATCTGCTTATCGTCGGCATCCTCAACGGCGCCATTGTCTTTGTTACCGACCTGATGCGTCAGATCGACCGTCAGATCAATATCGATTTCATGTCGGTTTCCAGCTATGGCAGCGGCACTACCTCCTCCGGCGTCGTTCACGTCGCCAAGGATCTGAATTCCGATATCGCCGGCCGCAACGTCCTCATCGTGGAGGACATTCTGGATACCGGTAAAACGCTGCATCAGCTGATCGGGATGCTTAAGCAGCGCAATCCTGCCAGCCTCAAGATCTGCGTCCTTCTGGATAAGCCCGCCCGTCGCGAGGAGGATATCCACGCCGATTATGTGGGCTATACCATCCCCGATGCCTTTGTAGTGGGCTACGGCCTGGATTACGCCGAGGAATACCGCAATCTGCCTTACATCGGCGTGCTGTCTCCCAGTGTCTATTCCCACGAATAACCATATCTACCCAAGACAGGAGTGAAGTCATTGTCGCCCAAAAAAAGAAGTTGGATCCTCCCATTGGTGCTGATCGCGCTGTTCGGCTATATGGCGGTACAGATCTTCAGCCTGAATTCCGCCGCGCCCAAAAGCGAGTACCGCACCATCATCGATTATTTCAGGAATGAGCAGGTAGCGGAATACGAGCTGGATTTCGGCACCGGTGAGCTGACGATCCTGCTGAACGACGAGAAAAAGACCACCATCACCTACGATGTGCCGAACCTCAGCCTGTTCCTGCAGGATACCCATGAGCTGGTAAACGAGTATAACGAAAAGCATCCCGACGCCCCCATCAAGCAGTATTATGATGCGGCCGAGGCGGTGCCGTGGTGGCTGGATATGCTGCCGCTGCTGCTTACCGTTCTGCTTATGGGCGGTTTCTGGTATCTGCTGATGAAGCGCTCCGGCGGCGGAAGCAACCCCATGGCCTTCGCCAAGCTCAAGCCCAAACAGCAGGACCCCAACAATCGCGTGACCTTCGAAGATGTGGCCGGTGCGGATGAGGAAAAGGAGGAGCTGGAGGAGATCGTCCAGTTCCTCCGGGATCCCGCCAAGTTCAATGCGCTGGGCGCCCGTATCCCCAAGGGCGTTTTGCTCATGGGTCCTCCCGGAACCGGTAAAACGCTGCTGGCCAAGGCGGTCGCCGGCGAAGCGGGGGTGCCGTTCTTCTCTATCTCCGGCTCCGATTTTGTCGAAATGTTTGTCGGTGTCGGCGCATCGCGTGTTCGCGACCTGTTCGAGCAGGCCAAAAAGAGCGCGCCCAGCATCGTCTTTATCGATGAGATCGACGCCGTGGGCCGTCACCGCGGCTCGGGTCTCGGCGGCGGCCACGATGAGCGGGAGCAGACCCTGAACCAGCTGCTGGTGGAAATGGATGGCTTTGCCCCCAATCTTGGCGTTATCGTCATGGCGGCTACCAACCGCAAGGATATCCTGGACCCGGCGCTGCTGCGCCCCGGCCGCTTTGACCGTCATATCACCGTCAATTATCCGGACGTCAAGGGCCGCGAGGCCATCCTGCGCGTCCATACCCGCAACAAGCCCATCGGCCCCGATGTGGACCTGGCGGTCATCGCCCGTTCCACCGGCGGCTTTACCGGCGCGGATCTCGAAAACCTCACCAACGAGGCGGCGCTGCTGGCGGCCCGCAAGAACCGCAAGGCCATCACCATGGAGGATATCCAGGAAGCGACGCTCAAGGTCGTCGTCGGCCCCGAAAAGCGCAGCCACGTCATCACCGAAAAGGAGCGCCGCCTGACCGCCTATCACGAGGCTGGCCATGCCATCGTCACCTATTACTGCCCGCTGCAGGATAAGGTGCATCAGGTTTCCATCGTCCCGCGCGGCTGGGCGGGCGGCTTTACCCTTTCTCTGCCGGAAAAGGATGTCAGCTTCCAGACCAAGCGCTGGATGGAGGAGGAGATCGCCGTACTGCTGGCCGGCCGTGTGTCGGAGCAGCTGGTGCTGGAGGATATCTCCACCGGCGCCTCCAACGATATCGAGCGGGCCACCAAGATCGCCCGTGCCATGGTCTGCCGCTACGGCTTCAGTGACAAGCTGGGCCCCATGATCTACGGCTCCGACCAGGAGGAGGTCTTTCTGGGACGGGATCTCGGCCACGGCCGGGATTATTCCGAGGAAGTCGCCGGCCAGATCGATGAGGAAGCCCGTCGCTTCATCGACGAGGGCTACAACAAGGCGCTGGCGTTGCTGGAAGAGCATATGGACCAGCTGCACGCCCTGGCCGAGTACCTCATGAAGTACGAAAAGATCGAAGGCGACGTCTTTGCCGACGTCATGAGCGGTGCGCTTTCCTTCGGCGAAGCGGCCGAAAAGGCGGAGCAGGAGCTGCAGCGCAACCGCGAAAAGGCCGAACGGGCTCAGAAGCAGCTGGAGGCGCAGCAGAAGGCCGCCGAGGAGAAAAAAGCCCAGCAGGGCTTCTCGGTGGATCCCCTGGACTTCCGTCACCCCGATGACCCCGGTACGCCCCCGCCGGAGGAGGACTCCGACCGCGCAGACCTGTAATAACCAAACATCACGACCCTCCGACAGCGCGTTGGCCTGCCGGGGGGCCGCCGCTTTCTCCTCGGATTGCAGCAGCCGGCCGGTCCCGCCCGCAGGGTACGCGCGTGCGGGAGCGCACGCACGTACCCGCGCGCGCAGCGCGCAGGGGGGGCCGCCGCAGGCGGCCCCCCGCGGGCGGGGCCCGCGCCCCGCACGGGGCAGAGACAGCGCCGGAAACCGCCGGAGAAAAAATGTTCGGGGCGCTTGACCGGTTGCCCAAATGTTGGTACAATAAAAGCAGAATCCTACAAAATATGGGGGTTGCGCATGGCTGCAAGAAGTAAAAAAGAATACGGCAACGAAAGCATCTCCACGCTGAAGGGCGCCGACCGGGTCCGCAAGCGGCCGGGGGTCATTTTCGGTTCGGACGGGCTGGAGGGCTGCCAGCATTCGGTGTTCGAGATCCTCTCCAACGCCATAGACGAGGCGCGGCAGGGCTACGGCACCAGGATCATCGTCACCCGCTTTGCCGACGGCAGCGTAGAGGTGCAGGATTTTGGCCGCGGCTGCCCGGTGGACTATAACCCCAAGGAGCAGCGCTACAACTGGGAGCTGGTCTTTTGCGAGCTGTATGCCGGCGGCAAGTACGACGGCAGCGGCGACGGCAGCTATGAGTACGCCCTGGGCCTGAACGGCCTGGGTTCCTGCGCGACGCAGTATTCTTCGGAGTACATGGATGTGGAGGTACTGCGGGACGGCAAGCGGTACAGCCTGCACTTCGAAAAGGGCGAAAACATCGGCGGGCTGAAGACCGAGCCATACACCGGCCGGCAGACCGGCACCCGGATCCGCTGGAAGCCGGACCTGGAGGTCTTTACCGACATCAACATTCCGCTGGAATACTATACCGACGTGCTGAAGCGGCAGGCAGTGGTCAACCCCGGGGTGGAATTTATCCTGAAGTTCCAGCAGGAAAAGGGTTTTGAGGAGCAGTACTTCTGCTACGAAAACGGCATCCGCGATTATGCCGCCGAGCTGGCGGGGACAGACGCGCTGACCCCGGTACAGTACTGGACGGCGGAGCGTACCGGCCGGGACCGCGAGGATAAAGAGGACTACCGGGTGCGGCTGAATGTGGCGCTCTGCTTTTCCAACCGGGTGAACGTTACCGAGTACTACCACAACTCCAGCTTTCTGGAGCACGGCGGCTCCCCGGAGCGGGCTGTCAAGGTGGCGCTGGTCAACCAGATCGACGCCTGGCTGAAAAACAACGGCAAGTATCTCAAAAACGAAAGCAAGATCAGCTTTCAGGATGTGCAGGACTGCCTGGTGCTGGTCTCTTCCAGCTTTTCCACCCAGACCTCCTACGAAAACCAGACCAAAAAATCCATCACCAACCAGTTCATCTACGAGTGTATGACCGACTTCCTCAAGCACCAGATGGAGGTCTATTTCATTGAAAACCCGGATGACGCGGTGCGCATCGGCGAGCAGGTGCTTATCAACAAGCGCAGCCGCGAAAATGCCGAAAAGACCCGCATGAACCTGAAGAAGAAGCTGGCCGGCAGCATCGATCTGGCCAACCGGGTGGAAAAATTTGTGGACTGCCGCAGCCGCGATACCTCCCGCCGCGAGATCTACATCGTGGAGGGCGATTCCGCCCTGGGCAGCTGCAAGATGGGCCGGGACAGCGAGTATCAGGCCATCATGCCGGTGCGCGGTAAAATCCTGAACTGTCTGAAGGCCGACTACGTCAGAATCTTCAAAAGCGATATCATCACCGATGTGCTGAAGGTGCTGGGCTGCGGCGTGGAGGTTTCCGCCAAGACCAACAAGGATCTGAACTCCTTTTCGCTGGAAAACCTGCGCTGGAACAAGATCGTCATCTGCACCGATGCCGATGTGGACGGCTTCCAGATCCGCACGCTGATCCTGACGATGCTGTACCGGCTGACCCCCACCCTCATCAACGAAGGGTATGTCTACATCGCGGAATCCCCGCTGTATGAGATCACCGCGAAAAACGACACCTACTTTGCCTACAGTGATGCCGAAAAGGGGAAGATCTGCCGGGAGCTGGACGAGGCCCGGATCCGCTACACCCTGCAGCGCAGCAAGGGATTGGGCGAAAACGAGGCCGAGATGATGTGGCTGACCACCATGAATCCCGAGACCCGCCGCCTGATCCGCGTGACGCCGGCCGATGTGACCGAAACCGCCGAAATGTTTGACCTCCTGCTGGGAGACAATCTGCAGGGCCGCAAGGAATACATTGCGGAAAACGGCAGTATGTACCTGGAAATGGCGGATATTTCGTAAGAAGAAGGCGAGACGATGCAACAAAGAACGGCGGAAATTCTCTGCGTGGGGACCGAGCTGCTGATGGGCGGCACCGTCAATACCAACGCGACCGAGATCGCCAAGGAGCTGGCCGGCCTGGGCATTAACCTGTACCACAGCAGTGTGGTGGGCGATAACTCCGAACGGCTGGCAGAGGCGGTAAAACTGGCGCTTTCCCGCGCTGATATCCTCATTACCACCGGGGGACTTGGCCCCACCTACGATGACCTGACCAAGGAGACGGTGGCGGCCTGCTTTGGCAAAAAGCTGGTGCTGCACCCGGAATGCCTGGAGGAAATAAAGGCCTACTTTGCCCGGGCGCACCGCACTATGACGCCCACCAACGAAAAACAGGCCTGGCTGCCGGAGGGCTGCACCGTGCTGCCCAATCCCAACGGCACGGCGCCGGGCTGCGTCATCGAAGCGGGGGACAAGCTGGTTGCGATTCTGCCCGGGCCGCCCCGGGAGATGCGGGCCATGCTGAAAAACGGGCTGGTGCCGCTGCTGACGCAGAAGGGTCAGCGGCTGGTCAGCCACGAGCTGCATTTTTACGGCATCGGGGAATCGGAGCTGGAATACAGGCTGCACGACCTGATGGTGCAGAGCCAAAACCCTACCATAGCGCCTTACGCCGGCACCGGCGAGGTAAAGCTGCGGGTGACGGCCCGGGTGGCGGAGGAAGAGGACGCCGAGGCGCTGCTGCGGCCGGTGATGGAGCAGATTTTGGCGGCGGCGGGCGAGTACTGCTACGGCGTGGATGTGCCGGACCTGCAGACCGCCGCGGTGAAGCTGCTGCGGGAAAAGGGGCTGACGGCGGCTACGGCGGAAAGCTGTACCGGCGGCCTGGTGGCCAGCCGGCTGACCGAGGTGCCGGGGGCTTCCGCGGTATTCGGCTGCGGCATCGTCAGCTACAATAACCAGGTGAAAACCGATATTCTCGGGGTGGATCCTGCCGTGATCCGGGAATACACCGCCGTTTCGGCCGAGACGGCCGCCGCGATGGCGGAAGCCGTCCGCCGAAAGGCGGGGGCGGAGATCGGCATTGGGGTGACCGGCAACGCCGGACCCGCCGCCAGCGAGGGACAGCCGGTCGGACTGGTGTTCGTGGCGGTCGCCAGCGAAAGGTACAGCCACGTCAGCCGGATGTTCATTGACCGGCAGGATGAGGACGCCCGCGGGCTGATCCGGCACCTGGCGGCGCTGAAGGCGCTTTCTCTGCTGCGGAAAGCAGCGGAAAAATACTGAGAGTATAAAACTGATAAAAAATCCGAAAGGGAGGAAGCTCTTTTGCCACCCAGAAAGAAAAAGGAACCGCAGATCGACCGCCGCGAGGTAAAGGGCGGGCACATCGAGGGGGCCGGGCAGGTGATAGCGCAGCCCATTACCGAAACGCTGCGGGAAAACTATATGCCCTACGCCATGAGCGTCATCGTTTCCCGGGCGATCCCGGAAATCGATGGCTTTAAGCCGGCGCACCGCAAGCTGCTGTACACCATGTACAAGATGGGCCTGCTGAACGGGGGACGGATCAAATCCGCCAACGTGGTGGGGCAGACCATGCGGCTGAACCCCCACGGCGACGCCGCCATCTACGAAACGATGGTGCGGCTGGCCCGCGGCAACGAGGCGCTGCTGGTGCCGTATGTGGACAGCAAGGGCAACTTCGGCAAGGCCTACTCCCGGGATATGGCCTATGCCGCCTCCCGCTATACCGAAGTCCGGCTGGAAAAGATATGCGCCCAGCTGTTTGCCGATATCGACAAGGACACGGTGGACTTTGTGGACAACTACGACAATACCACCAGGGAGCCGACGCTGCTGCCGGTGACCTTCCCTTCGGTGCTGGTGAACGCCAATACCGGCATTGCGGTGGGAATGGCCAGCAATATCTGCTCCTTTAACCTGGCGGAGGTGTGCGAGACGACCGCGGCGCTGATCCGGGACCCGAAACATGAGATCGCCGACACGCTGGTCGCCCCGGATTTTTCGGGCGGCGGCATCCTGCTGTACGACAAGGCGGAGCTGGAAAAGATCTACGCCACCGGACGGGGCGCGGTGCGGGTGCGCAGCCGTTACGCCTACGATAAGGCCAACAACTGCATCGAGATCACCCAGATCCCGCCGACGGCCACCGTGGAAGCCATCATGGATAAGATCGTGGATCTGATCAAGCAGGGGAAGATCCGGGAGATCAGCGACATGCGCGACGAGACCGACCTGGGAGGCCTGAAGCTGACCATCGACTGCAAGCGCGGCACCGATCCCGACCGGCTGATGCAGAAGCTGTTCCGCATGACGCCGCTGGAGGACAGCTTCAGCTGCAACTTTAACGTGCTGATTGCCGGGGCGCCCAGGGTGCTGGGCGTGCGGGAACTGCTGGAGGAATGGACAGCGTTCCGTCGGGAGTGCGTCCGCCGGGGCATTTACTACGACCTGCAGCGCAGCAAGGAGAAGCTGCATCTGCTGCTGGGACTGAAAAAGATCCTGCTGGATATCGATAAGGCCGTGAAGATTGTGCGGGAGACCGAGGAGGAGGCAGAGGTCATCCCCAACCTGATGATCGGCTTCGGCATCGATGAGGCGCAGGCGGAGTTCGTGGCGGAGATCAAGCTGCGGCACCTGAACCGGGAATACATCCTCAAGCGTACCGCGGAGATCGAAAGCCTGACCGGCGAGATCGCCGACATGGAGGATACGCTGCGCAGCCCCCGCAAGGTGGATACCATCATCGTGAACCAGCTGCGGCAGATCGCCAAGGACTACGGCGAGCCGCGCCGGACCGAGGTGCTGTATGAGGTGGAGCAGACCCGCGAGGAGCCGGAGGAAACGGCCCCGGATTATCCGGTGCGGGTATTCTTTACCCGGGAGGGCTACTTCAAGAAGATCACGCCGCAATCGCTGCGGATGAGCGGCGAGCAGAAGCTCAAGGAAGGGGATGCCATCACCCAGGAGGCGGACACCACCAACACCGCCGAGCTGATGTTCTTTACCAACCTGGGGCAGGTGTATAAATCCCGCGTCAGCGAATTTGAGGACACCAAGGCCAGCGTGATGGGCGACTATGTGGCCAGCCGGCTGGGCATGGACGCCGGCGAGGTGCCGGTATCCATGGCGGTCTTTACCGGGTACAGCGGCTATATGTGCTTTGTTTTTGAAAACGGCAAGGCCGCCAAGGTGGAGATGGCCAGCTACGAGACCAAGACCCGCCGCAAAAAGCTGACAGGGGCTTTCAGCACCAAATCGCCGCTGGTGTATCTGGCCTACCTGTCGCAGGATACCGAGCTGCTGCTGCGGTCCTCCGCTTCCCGGATGCTGATCGTCAATACGGCGATGATCCAGCCCAAGGCGGCGCGGGATACCCAGGGCGTGCAGGTGATGACCCTTTCCAAGAAGGGCGCCCGGGTGGTGGAGGCAAAGCCCTATCGGCCCGGCATGGTGGAAAACGACCACCGACTGCGTACCAAGAATCTGCCGGCGACCGGCGGGATTGTGCGCGACCTGGAGGTGGGTGAGCAGCTGAAGCTGTAAAAACATAGGATACTGCCGACACGGCAGGAAGAAAAAGCAACGGCAGCCGGTCCGACCGCCCCGCAGGGGCCGGCGCGAAGCGCCGGGGGCGGGCGGCGAAGCCGCCTGCCCAAAACCGCCCGAAGGGCGGTTTGCCCCTGCGGGACGGTGGGCCGGCTGCATAAAGCAGATCCGTCGGCGCATACTAACGGCGAGATTCCCCCGGAGGGCGTTTGCAGACCGGGTGTTTCTCCGCCCGGTCGGGACAGGTGCCACGCACTTTTCTCCTCCGGGTTTTGTTTTTTGCCAAAAAAGCTTGCATCCGCCGGTAGTTTGTGGTATCATCTTATAGTCGAATGATGCCCTGTACCGGACAGGGTGCTATTATGGAGGTAACAAAATGACCACTCTTGCTATTATCGGTGCGGTCGCCATGATCGTCGTCAGCATTCTTATTATCATTGCCGTTTCTCTGCAGGAGGGCAAGGGCGATGGGATTACCGCATTGGCCGGCGTCAGCGCGTTTCTCAGCGACACCAACGATCGCTCTGCAAATGCCAAGCTTTCCAAACTGACCAAGATTTTGGCAATCATTTTTGTTGTGATCACTCTGCTGGTTTATATCCTGCAGTAACAGTCGATCACCGTGCCGGACGCTGTTTGCAGATGCTGCAGACAGCGTTTTGTTTTTATAATGCTCAACCGATACGGTAGATTTGTTCATAATTGATCCGCTATAATGAGGAAAACGGTTGTAAAGGAGGGGTGTTTGGATGAAAAAGAGAATCCTGCCGGTGATGGCGGCGATGCTGGCTTTGGCCGGCTGCGGCAGCAGTGCGCCGGAACTTTCTTCGGAGCAGCCCCTTTTTGCACAGAACGGCCCGGCGCTGGTGGCGCTGGAAGAAGATCCGGAACAATTTTCGGAGGAGCAGGCGGCCGCCCCGGAGGAGAACTCCGACCTGATGACCATGACTTCCGAGGAGGAAGCAGGCTATACGCTGTTTTATACCATGCTGAATGAGAACCAGTTCCGGAGGCTGCTGGCACGGGACGGCGTGGATATGATCCCGGACCGCCTGGTGCAGTACGCCGAAGGAATGCTGGCTTATTTCAGCAGCGAAGCGGGGGATATTGTGGTCTGTTCCCCGGACTTTGGCCTGGTCAAGAAGATTCATGACGGGACCAGAACGGGCCGGGTGATGGATGCCCGCTGGCTGGACGACGATCGGCTGCTGTTTTTGCAGGGAGATGAGCAGATGCAACGGGTGTATCTGTACCGGCCTTCCACCGAAGAACTGGAACCGGTGTATGAGACTCCGGATGGGCGCCAGATCCTGGGCATTGATATCGATGAATACGGGGCGCCGGTGTGTATTCTTTCGGCGGAGCCGCCGATAGAAGAGGAGCAGCAGGACCCGACCGCGCAGCTCGGGACAAAGACCGTGGAAGATGCCGCGGTGAACGGAGAGGATGCAGACAAAACGGCGGAGCAGACCGAAGAGACAGAAAGCAGTGATTCGGAGCCGGTCACCGAGCGGATTGAACTGGATATTGCCGATAACCCGTAAATGCAACAACGGCCCGGTCTGTCAAAAACGAGTTGGCAGGCCGGGCTTTGGCGTGCATACGGGGGAGAAATGGGACAGGTTTGACACGACCGGGGAAATCAGGTATTCTGGTGATAAAAGAGTGTCCCGGCCGGGGACAGGAGACCGGCGGGCGAGAGGAGAGGATCTTTGGTGCGGTGCTTTTCCAGAATAATGGTTGCGGTGCGAAAGCCTATAGTGCAGGCGGTGGCGAAGCCGACGCCGCTGACCTATATCGGTGCGGGCCGCCTCAGGGAGACGGCAGCGCTGCTGCGGACCGCGGCAAGGAGAAAAGTGCTGGTGATGACGACGCCCGGAATGATGCGCCGGGGCCAGCTGGACGAAATGCTGGCGGAGATTCGGGCAGCCGGTATCCAGACGGCGGTGTTCGACCGCGTTTCGCCCGACCCGACCTTTGGTATTGTGGAGGAGGCGAAAGCCTGCGCCGGGGGCTGTGACGCCATTGTTGCGGTGGGCGGCGGCTCGGTGCTGGATGCGGCCAAGGCGGTGGCGGCTTCGGTGACCGACGGCAGGCCCGCCGAACGGCTGGCGGGAAACCTGAAGGTGCGCCGGGATCCTCTGATGCTGATCGCGGTGCCGACCACCGCCGGGACGGGCAGCGAGACCACCATCGCGGCGGTCATCAGCGATACTGTGACCCATGCCAAGCGACAGCTTCTGGACCCGAAGCTCGTCCCCTTTGCGGCGATCCTGGACCCGGAGCTGACCGTGGGACTGCCGCAGAGCAATACGGTGCAGACGGCAATGGACGCCCTGACCCACGCGCTGGAGGCGTACGTTTCCGCCTACGCGACGGCGCAGACCGACCGCTATGCCGAAATGGCCGTCCGGATCTTATACGAAGAGCTGCCGCAGGTACTGGATAATCCGAAGGACCTGAAAGCGCGCGAGCAGCTGCTGGTTGCCTCCTTTTTGGCCGGCATGGCCTTTACCCGCGCCTATGTGGGCTATGTCCATGCCTACGCCCATGCCATCGGCGGCCGGTTTGGGGTGCCGCACGGCCTGGCCAACGCGGTACTGCTGCCCCATGTGATGGAGTACTACCTGCCGGTCTGCCAAAAGCGGTTTGCGCGGCTGGCCGAGCTGTGCGGGGTAAGCGACGACGCAGAGGAAGCGGCGCGCGCCAAGGACTTTCTCCGGAGCCTGTATGAACGAAATGAGACTTTCGGCGTTCCCCGGCGGCTGGAGCAGTTCCCGGCCGGGGCGATCGAGGATGTGATCACGGCGGCGTTCCGGGAGTGCCACGGCGTTTACCCGGTGCCGCGGTATTACAGCCGCGCGGCGGCCCGTGCGCTGCTGGAACGGGTATGCGCAGGACCAGATGAGCAGACCGGACAGAATGCGAGAACGGAAGGAGACAGCGAGAAATGATTTTGATCTGCTATGAAAAATGCACGACCTGCCAGAAGGCCAGGCGTTTTTTGCAGGAAAACGGGGCGGACTTTACCGAGCGGCCCATCCGGGAGCAGAACCCCACGGCAGAGGAGCTGCGGGCCTGGCAGCAGAAAAGCGGTTTGCCGCTCCGGCGTTTTTTTAATACCAGCGGACTGCAGTATCGCGCGCTGGGACTGCGGGAAAAGCTGCCGCAGATGACCGAGGAGCAGCAGCTGGAGCTGCTTGCCACCGACGGGATGCTGGTGAAACGCCCGCTGCTGGTGACGGAGGAAAAGGTCCTGGTGGGATTCCGAGAAAGTGAATGGCAGGCGCTGCTGCAGGAGGGCCGGGCATGACAACGCCCGAAGCGCCGATCCTGCGGCGGGTGACGCTGAAGGGAGAGCTCCCGGACGGGGACTACCTGAAGGAGATCCCGGCGGTGCGGTATCTGGCGGAGATGGAGTATTTGCCGCTGGATAAGGCCGTGACCCTGCTGGTGGGGGAGAACGGGACCGGAAAATCCACCCTGCTGGAGGGGATTGCGGTGGCGGCGGGCTTTAACGCGGAGGGCGGCACCCGCAACTTCTGCTTTTCCACGCAGGAGACCCACTCGGGGCTGTGGCAGTATCTGACCCTTTCCCGCTGCGGCACGATGAAGGACGGCTTCTTTTTGCGGGCGGAGAGCTTTTACAACGCGGCGAGCTATATCGACCGGGTGTACGAGGGAGAGA